>DATJUT010000089.1 GCA_035502185.1 Gemmatimonadales bacterium | reverse complement strand
TGACCGCGACCGGCCTCGCGGTGGGGACGCCGCTCTACATGAGCCCGGAGCAGGCGACGGGCGACCGGGACCTCGACGCGCGCTCCGACGTCTACGCGCTGGGGGCGGTGCTGTACGAGATGCTGGCCGGGGAGCCGCCGTACGGTGGTCCCACGCCCCAGGCGGTGCTGGTGCGGGCGCTGACCGAGGACCCGCGGTCCATCCACGCGCTGCGCGGCGAGGTGAGCCCGGCGCTGGACGCGGTCGTCGCTCGCGCCCTGGCGCGGGACCCGGCCGGGCGCTGGCCGTCGATGGCGGCGTTCGCGGAGGCGCTGGCCGCGCCGGCCCGGGCGGCCGCCGGCGCGCCCCGGCCGGCGCCCGATCGCCCCGCGCGGCCGGCGGGCGGAGCGAGGCGCCTGCCGTCCCTGGTGTCGCGGCGCCCGCTGTTCACGGTGCTGGCCCTGGGCGTCCTGATCGGCGGCGGGGCGCTGTTCGGGTGGCTGCGCTCGCGCGGCGGCGCGGCCGTACCCAGGCGGGTGGCCGTGCTGCGGTTCGAGAACACCGGCGGCGCCGACCAGGCGTACCTGTCCGAAGGGCTCGGCGACGAGCTGAGGAGCGCGCTCACCGGCGTGCCCGGCCTCGCCGTCAAGGCGCGCGGCTCGTCGCTGCGGTTCAGGAGCGGCGACGCCGACCCGCGCGAGGTCGGCGCGAAGCTCGACGTCGAGACGGTGCTCGAGGCTTCGGTCGGCGAGAGCGGCCCGCGGATCCACCTCGTCGCCGAGCTGGTGAATGTGTCCGACGGGAACGCGCGCTGGAGCCGGACCTTCGACAGCCCGCGCACCGCGATGGGCGCGATCCAGGACTCGATCGTGCGCGCCGTCGCCGGCGCCCTTGGGGTGAGGCCGGAATCCGTGCCCGAAGCGATCGCCGCCCGCGAGACTCAGGACACCGGCGACGTCGAGGCGTACGACCTGTACCTCCGTGGCCGCCACGCGGAGCAGCTGGAAGGTTACCAGCGCGCGATCGGCTACTACCAGCAGGCCGTCGCCCGGAATCCTCGCTTCGCGCGGGCCTGGGCCGCGTTGGCGGGGGCCTACCTCGGCCAGCCGTTCACGGGTCTCGGGTCGCGGGACTCGGCGATCGCCCTTGCCAGGCCGGTACTCGCTCGAGCGGATGCGCTCGATTCAGCCCAGAGCGACCGCGTGCACATCACGCTGATGGAGATGGAGTTCAGGTTCGCCGACGCGGAGCGAATCGTCTCCCGGCTGGTCGCGGCGCGCCCCACGGACGCCGATCTCCGGGGCACGTACGCCGGTGTCCTGTACCAGCTGGCGCGCATTCCCGAGGCGATCGAGCAGGCGCGCGCGCATCGGCGCTTCGACCCCTTGTCCGCGGATGCCGCGCTCGACCTTCAGTACTACCTCTACCTGGCGCGCGACTTCCGCGGGGCGGTCGAGGCGACCCGGGACATCCTGGAGCTCGACCCGCAGAATGCCCCGGCCTGGGGGAACCTCGGCGCGGCCTACGCGTTTCTTGGCCGGCGCGACAGCGCGGCCGCCGCGTTCGAGAAGAGCGCCGCGCTCGATTCGACCCAGTACGGCACCAAGGTCGGACTGGTGTGGGGGTATGCGGCGGCGGGCCGGTGGAAGGACGCCGAGGCGCAGCGCCCGGCGGCTGAGCGGCAGCTGCTCGCGGGGAACTCGCCCAACCTGCAGCGTGCGACCCTCCACCTCGCATTCGGCCAAATCGACTCCGCGGCGACCGACATCGAGCGCAGTGTGGCGAAGCTCGAGCCCTACCTCCTGTTCACCGGTATCCCCTGCGATCCCGCCTGGGACCCGCTGAAGTCGAACCCGCGCTTCCTCCGGGCGGTCGGGCGTCTGTGGCCCAGATTGTGTCCGGCCTCGACCCCGTCGCCGATCAAGCCCGCCGCGGCTGCCGGGTGAGCGTGCGCTCGGCAGGCGCGCTCAGAAGTCGAACACGACGCCCATGCGCGCGTGCAGCGGCGCCTGGTACTGCGTGACCGCCAGGTAGTTCGGGTTCACGCCGCTCAGGCCCGGTGCCGTGTAGTGCCGCTGGTCGTAGGTCAGCGCCTTGCGCTGGTTCCCCACGTTGAACACGTCCAGCAGAATGCGGGGCCGAAGGCGCGAGTCCCGGGACACGGGCGCATCGTACGCGAACCGCAGGTCCACGTTCCACGTGGAAGGAGTGCGGCCGGCCGTCCCGCGCGGGACGACGAACGTCCAGTAGGGCGGGTAGGGTCCGGTGCCGTACTCGCTCAGCGGCTCCCCGCTGGCCGCGAGTGCCGACGTCCCGACGGTGAGCCCCATCGGGAGCTGGTAGCTCCCGACGAACTTGACGACGTGCCGGCGGTCGTTCGGCAACGGACCCGCGGCGTTCACCGCTTGCTCCGGGAAGTCGAACTGAGGTCCCGCGTTGTCCAGGGGGTCGAGCACATCGGTCGCATAGAGCCCGGTGTAGTTGCCCCAGCTCCGGGAGAGGACGTACGACGCGCGGAAGCTGAGCCGTCCAGCCGCCCGCTCGAAGGTCAGCTCCAGGGCCCGGTAGTCGCGCTTGGCCCGCGGGAGGTAGGCCAACGCGCCTCGGCCCGGATTGCCCGTGGTGAACGGCGAGTTGGGGTCCGGCGCGCCGTCCTCCACCGCCCACAGGAGGGTGCGGTAGGTTCCGCGCAGCGCGATCCGGTAGCTGCGGCCCAGCCGGCGCTCGTAGCCCGCCGACCACTCGTCGTACTGCTGCCCCTTGATGTTCCGGTCCGGCGCCTCACCGACCTGCGATCCCCCTTGAACTACTCCCCCGGTCGTGTCCGCCAGCGGGTTATGGGGATAGACGCCGTTCGTCTGGAAGAAGGTCCCCGTCCAGAAGATGAGCGGGGTTGCCGGGATCGCTTCGAAGTACCGGCCGTACGAGACGGACACCTTGTCGGTTCCCGGCTCTCCGGGCTGAAACACCAGCGCGAGGCGCGGTGCCAATTCGGGAGCGATCCAGCGGGCGACGCCCGTGTCGCCGTCCATGAACTGCCCCTCCCACCTCAGACCGACGTTGAGCCGCAGTCGCCCGCTCACGGCCCAGGAGTCCTGGAGGTACACGGCGGGGATGTAGTTGTGCGCGTCGGCGTGGTTGCCGAGCTGCAACAGGCTGTAGGTCGTGTCCAGATGGCCGGCCACGGTGCCGGTATCTATCGTCACCTGGCTGCCGTACCCATCGAGGCGGATGGCGTTGTCTTCGTATTCCGCCCCCAGCTTCAGCGCGTGACTGCCTGCCAGGACAGTGAGACTCACCTGGCCGGAGGTGCGCGACGTATGCGCCGTCTGCGAATACCCGAACCCGCCCGACGTCACGTTGTTGATGTCGTCTTCGATCTGCGTCAATGTCGCCGGGTCCGATGACGGGCCCGCGCGCGGGGTCTCATCTTCCTCGCGGTCGAGCCGGGCCAGCGAGGCGCCCAGCAGCAGGCGTGCGCCGATCTGATGGCGTAGCTGCAGCGCAACCGCCGTCCCCCCTTCCCGCAGCCGCCCGAGCACCGCGCCCGCGTCGGCGACCGTGGCGAGCGCAACACCGCCGACCAGGTCCCGGACGCTCGGATCTCCGAGGAGCGTCAACGTCACGTCGGTCGCGGCGCCCAGCCGTGCCGTGAGCTTGCCGGCGAACAGGTGGGTGGTGCGCGTGTCGCGCTGCGTCGGAATCCCCGGCAGATTGGCGTCGCTGGCCTCGAAGCTCGGGTTGTACGCCGCGTAGAACCAGAGCCGATCGCGTCGGATCGGGCCGCCGAGGCTGAATCCCACGTCGTATTGCGAGAACTTCGCCACCTGGGACTGCCCGACGCCCCAGCGCGGCGCGGCGCGCAGCCCGTCGCCCGTGAAGAACCCGAGCACCTGCCCGTGGAACTCGTTCCCGCCGGAGTTGGTCACCACGTTGACCAGGCCGCCCTGGGTCCGGCCGTACTCGGCCTCGTAGCCGCCGGTCGTGACCTGCACCTCGCGCACGAAGTTGTACGGCAGGTTGAGGCTGCCGTCCCCGACGTTCGGGTCGGTGATGTTGATCCCGTCGGCG
>DATJUT010000088.1 GCA_035502185.1 Gemmatimonadales bacterium | reverse complement strand
AGGCTCCCGAAGAAGCGCGGCTTCGCGACCTGCGGACCGCCGTCCTCGGGGCAGAACACGTCGCAGTTGCCGCAGTCGTTGCAGAGGTCGGCGTAGTTGGCGAGCTGGTGCGTCTCGCCGATGGCGAAGACGTCGTCGCCGGGGAGGATGCGCCACCGGCCCTTGGCGTCGATCTCGACGTCCTCGAACGGCAGGGTCATCGCGGGGCCCTCGTACGCGAAGTTGGCGTCGTTGGGACAGACGGGCACGCACTTGTCGCAGTTGACGCAGTCGTACAGCCACAGCTTCGAGCCGATCTTCCGGGGCACGCCCCGGTTCTTCTCCCACCGGTAGCGCGGGTCCGCGGTGGCCTGCTCGACGGCGGCGGGCGTGTTCAGGACGCCGGCGGTGTCCACCAGGGCCTGCTCGAGCATCGCCAGCCGCGAGCGGCACGCCGCCCCGACGGCCGGGGGGAGCGTGGGCGCGATGGTGCGCTCGAACTCCTCGGCGAGCGCCGCGCAGAGCCGGTCCAGCGGCTCCGCCGCCCCCGCCGCTGCGGCCGCCCAGGCCTCCAGCCGCGGCGCGAGGCGCTCCACCATCCAGCGGTGCGCCCGCTCGGCCGCGCCGCCGTCCAGCTCGCCGGCCGCGGCCCGCGTCGAGGACTCGCACGCCGCCACGACCTCCCGCACCGCGGCGCCGGCGTGGCCCGCGTGGCGCAGGACCAGGTCGGGAACGCGGGTCACGCCGAGCTCCCGCATCCGGGCCTCGAGGCTCGCGACGTACCGCGGCAGCCGGCCGTAGCCGCCCGGCCGCAGCAGGTCGGTGCAGGTCGTCGTGGGCACGAGGTTCATCGCCACGGCGCTGGCGACGTTGTGCGCGTCGAGGCCGGCGGAGAACGAGATCGGCACCGACCCGCCGAGCGCCTCCCGCAGCCGGCGCACCAGGTTCATGGTGATCACGTGGAGCGGCGGACCCGACAGGTACATCACCTGGTCGGTGAAGAAGGTGCGGTGGTTCTTCACCACCAGGGTGTTGCTGCACTTCACCGCCAGCCGCCGGCCCCGCGCGCGGGCGAGCGCCTGGAGCCGGGGCACCATGGCCAGCGCGTCGCCGAGCTGGAGGTCCTTGTCGAACGCCTCCGCCGTCGTCTGGACGTCGTGGTAGCCCATCACGTCGTGCAGCAGGTGGTCCACCTCGGCCCGGCCGAGCAGCGTCGGGTTCAGCTTGATGCAGACGTCGACGTCCAAGTCGGCAAGGAGGTAGGAGGCGATCGCCTCGATCTCCTCGGCAGGGCAACCATGGAAGGTGGACAGGGTCACCGCGTCGCTGATGCGGGCGGGGAAGGGCAGGCTGCGGTACGTCGCCAGCGGCCCGGTGAGCCGGGCCCGGAGCTCGTCCACGATCGGCGCGGCGTCCTTCATCGCGCGGATCCACCCGGAGACCCGCTCCGACCGGATGCCCTCGAGCCCGTAGCCGACGCTCATGTCGAACAGCGTCTCGAGCTTGGCCGGCGGCGTGCCCTCGCCGGGAACCCCCGCGGCCTTGAGGATCTCGATCAGCATCGCGGCACCGACGTACTCCCGGAGCGACGCCTCGAGCTTCAGCTCCTGCGACCACTCCACGTTGTAGCCGACGTTGGTCGCGTCGATGCAGGGGCGCGGGATGGTCAGCTCGTCGAGGACCTGGACGGTCTTGAGCTCGATGATCCGCGCGCCGGCCAGCCACGCCAGCACCACGTTCTGCACCAGCTGATCGTGTGGGCCCGCCGCCGGCCCGACCGGCGTCGCGGCACGCCGGCCGTGGAAGCGGACCGAGGTGTCGAGCGCGGGATCGCCGCGGAAGAACTTCGCCCGCGGCAGGTCGAAGATCTTCCCCTCGCGCTCGTGCTCAAGCAGCGCGCGCTTGGCGAGCAGGTCGAAGGGGAGCGGGACGAGCTCGGCCACTAGGCGGACGGCCCGCGCGTGTGCTGGAAGACGAGCGGGAAGGCCGTGTAGAACGCGGTGGCCGCCACCAGGTGCGCGATGGGCACGCGCTCGAGGGCGCTGTGGGCGTTGTCCTCCTCGCCCGGCCCGAACCCGATGGTCGGGACCCCCATGATGCCCATCGTCGCCACGCCGTTGGTGCTGAACGTCCACTTGTCCACGACGGGGGCCCGGCCGAACAGGAGGCGGTGCGTCTCGACGCCGGAGCGCACCAGCGGGTGGCTCTCCTCCACGACCCAGGTCGGGTAGTACTTCTCCATCCCGTACTCCAGCCCCCGCCAGCTCTTCACCTTGTACTGCAGCACCTCCACGGTGGCATCCTGCAGCGCCGGCAGCGCGCGGATCTCGGCGACGGCGCTCTCCTTCGTCTCGCCGGTGGTGAGCCGCCGGTCGAGGTGGAAGGTGGCGGACGACGGCACGGCGCACAGCGACGGCGTCAGCGCGCGGATGTCGGTCACGGTCACCGTGCCCTTGCCGAGGAACGGGTCGTTCCGGAGGCGCGCGTTGAGCGCCTCCACCTGCTGGATGATGTGCGTGGCCTTGTAGATCGGGTTCACGCCGCGCTCCGGCGCGCTGGCGTGGCAGCTCACGCCGGGCACGTGCACCTCGATCTCCATCCGGCCGCGGTGGCCCCGGTACACGCGCAGGTTGGTGGGCTCGGTGATGACGACGGCGTCGGGCTTGATCCCGTCCTCGCGCAGGATGTACAGCCAGCCGATGCCGTCGCTGTCCTCCTCCTCGACGGAGCCGCACATCCACACGGTGAAGTCGTCGGTCAGGCCCAGGTCCTTGATCAGCTTGCCGGCGTAGACGAGGCACGCGATGCCGGCGCGCTGGTCGCTGGCGCCGCGGCCCCACACACAGCCGTCCTCGACCTTGCCCTGGTACGGGTCGAACGTCCACTCCTTGGGGTCGCCTACGCCCACCGTGTCGGTGTGGGAGTCCATCATGATCACGCGCTTCCCCGAGCCGATCCGCCCGAGGATGTTGCCCAGCTTGTCCACGCGGATCTCGTCGAAGCCGACCTTCCGCATCTCGGCCTCGATCCGCTCGATGACGGGACCCTCCTGGCAGCTGGTGGCGGGGATCGCGATCAGGTCCCGCAGGAAGCGGACGATGGCGTCCTGGTGGGCGCGTGCACCCTCGAGGATCGCGTCCTTCTTCCCCTGCACGACGGCGAGGGCGTTCATCGCGCGGCCTCCGGCGCTCGCAGCGCCGCGAGCACGGCGTCGGGCCGGATCGGCAGGCGGCGCAGCCGGATGCCGGCGGCGTCGAAGATCGCGTTGGCCACCGCCGGGCCCACCCCGTTGATCGGCACCTCGGCGATGGACTTCGCGCCGTAGGGGCCGAGCGGCTCCTCGGTCTCCACCAGGATGGTCGTCAGCTTCGGCATGTCCTCGGCGGTGAAGATCTTGTAGTCGCAGAAATTCGCGTTCACGACGCGGCCGGCCTCGTCCAGGACCATCTCCTCCGCCAGCGTGTAGCCGAGGCCCTGCGCCACGGCGCCCTCGGCCTGCCCCTCCGCCTGCATCGGGTTGATGGCGACGCCGAGGTCCACCGCGGTCACGAGGTGCGGGACCTTGACCTGCCCGGTCTCGGTGTCCACCTCGACCTCCGCGAACTGGGCGCAGAAGGGCGGCGGGCTGTCGGTGTTGAAGTGCGAGGAGCCCTCCATCACCTGCGTCTTCTCCTTGTAGAAGGCGAACATCGCGACCTCGCCCATCGTGACCGACTTGCCGCCGGGCGCGAACACGCGGTCGTCGCGGCAGGTGAGGTCCTCCGGATTCGCGTCCAGCAGCTTGGCGGCGAAGCAGCACACCGCGTCGCGGGTCTTCTCGGCGGCCTTCTTCACCGCGCCCCCCGAGATGATGGTGGTGCTGGAGGCGTAGGCGCCCACGTCGAACGGCGTGAAGTCCGTGTCGGACGAGTAGATCAGGATCTTGTCGAGGCTCACCCCCAGCGTTTCGGCCGCGATCTGGGCCAGCACCGTGTCGCTGCCGGTGCCGAGGTCGGTCGCGCCGACCTGGAGGTTGAACGAGCCGTCCTCGTTGAGCTTGAAGAACGCGCCCGCGAAGTCCACCCCGGCGATGCCGCTGCCCTGCATCGAGCAGGCGAGGCCGACGCCGTGCAGGACCCGGCCGGGGCGCCGGCGGCCGCCGTTGCGCCTCGTGTTCCAGCCGATGGCCTCCGCGCCGCGCTCCAGGCACTGCGGCAGGCCGCAGCTGCGGATCAGCCGCGGCAGGCCCTTGCGTCCTTCGCCGAGCTGGGCCGACAGCTCGTCCGTGTCGCCCTGGCGGATGGCGTTCTTGAGCCGGAAGGCGATGGGGTCCATGCCGAGCTGGTGGGCGATCTCGTCCACCAGGCTCTCCTGCGCGAAGAAGCCCTGCGGGCAGCCGTAGCCGCGGAAGGCGCCGGCCGGCGGGGCGTTCACGTACACCACGTCGCAGTCGAACTTGAGGTTGGGCGCGCGGTACAGCGGCAGCACCTTGCTGCCGGTGTTGCCCTGCACGGTGGTGCAGTGGCCGCCGTAGGCGCCCGTCGCCGCCAGCACCTTCATGTGGTGGGCGACGATGGTGCCGTCCTTCTTGACTCCCATCTTCAGGCGCAGCACCTGCGGGTGGCGGGTGCGCGCCATGAAGAACTCCTCGTGGCGCGTGTACTCGAGCTTGACGGGCCGGCGCGCGGCCAGCGCGAGCGCGGCGCAGATGTCCTCGATCACCATCTCCTGCTTGCCGCCGAACCCGCCGCCGATGCGCGGCTTGATGACGCGGATGCGGCTCACCGGGATCTGCAGGATCATCGCCACCTGGCGACGCACGTGGAACGGGATCTGGGTGCTGGTGCGGATCACCAGCCGGTCGTCGGCGTCCAGCCAGCAGATGACGATGTGGGGCTCGATGGCCGCGTGCTGCTGGCGGGGGGTGCGGTACTCGCGCTCCACGATCAGGTCGGCCTGCCGGAACCCCTGCTCGGCGCTGCCCAGCTCGCGGTGGATCTCGCCCGCGAGGTTGCGCGCGGCGTCGTCGATGCCCGTCGAGTCGGGCTCGTCGTGGATCACGGCGGCGCCCTTGTCCATCGCGTGCTCCATGTCGAGCACCGCCGGCAGCACCTCGTAGTCCACCTCGATGCGGCGCAGCGCCTCCTCGGCGATGGCGCGGGTCTCGGCGGCCACCGCGGCCACCCGGTCCCCCACGTGGCGGACCTTGGAGTCGAGCAGGTAGGTGTCGTACGGCGAGGGCTCGGGCCAGGCCTGGCCGGCCGTGGTGTGCGGCACCCGCGGCACGTCCTGGTACGTCAGCACGGCGTGCACGCCCGGCAGCGCCTTCGCCCGGCGCGTGTCGATCCGCTTGATGCGCGCGTGGGCGTGCGGGCTCGGCAGGATCTTGCCGATCAGCAGGCCCGGCAGGTCGATGTCGTCGGTGAAGGCGGTCCGGCCCGTGACGAGCTTGAGGCCGTCCACCTTGCGGGCGCGCCGGCCGACGACGCGGTGCGCGCTCATCGCCCGGCCCCCTTCCTGGCGCGGGCCGCCGCCCGGCTGGGCCGCGCGGCCGCGGCCCGGACGGGCGCCCTGCCGCCGCGCCCGGTGGAGGCCGCGGCCAGCACGGCCTCGACCGGCTTCTTGTACCCGGTGCACCGGCAGAACACGCCGCCCAGCGCCTCCCGGACCTCGGCCTCGGTGGGATGCGCCGACCGCTCGAGCAGCGCCTTGGCGCAGAGCACCATCGCGGGCGTGCAGTAGCCGCACTGGACGCCGCCGTGCTCCAGGAACGCCTCCTGGATCGGGTCGAGCCGGTCGCGCTCGGCGATGCCCTCGATGGTGGTGAGCCCGCGTCCCTCCGCCTGGGCCGCGAACATGAGGCAGGAGTTGACCGGCTCGCCGTCGAGCAGCACGGCGCACGCGCCGCACTCGCCCGTCTCGCAGCCCCGCTTGACGCCCCAGTACCCTTCGCGGCGGAGCACGTCCAGCAGCAGGTCGCCCGGCGCCACGGTCCAGCGCCGCGGCTCGCCGTTGACCCTCAGGTGGATCACGAGGTCGCTCACCAGGGCCTCCCGAGCTGCTCGAGACACTCCCCCAGGGCGCGCGCGACGAGCACCCGGCTCATCTCGCGCCGATAGGCCGCCGTCCCGCGCACGTCGGTGACCGGCCGCGTCTCCCCGGCGGCCTGCGCCGCTGCCGCGTCCGCGGCGGCGCGAGTGAACGGCTTCCCGACCAGCGCGGCCTCCGCGCGCCGCGCCCGCATCGGCGTCGGTGCCACGGCGCCGAGCGCGATGCGCGCCCAGGTGCAGCGGCCGCCCGCGTCCACGGCCACGCCGGCCGCCGCGTTCACCACGGCGATGTCGCTCGCGAGGCGCCCGAGCTTCTGGAACGACCAGGCGGCCCCCCCCCTCCCGCCCCTCGGCGCGGGCGGCGGCGGGATCACGATCTCCACCAGAAGGCCGCCGTCGAGGACGGTGCGGTTCACGCCCCGGAAGAACCGCTCGAGCGGCACGGTGCGGCGCCCGCCCCGGCCCGCGAGAACCAGCCGGGCGTCGAGCACCAGCAGCGGCGGCGCGAGGTCGCTCGCGGGGGAGGCGTTGGCGAGGTTGCCGCCCGCCGTGCCCATGGTGCGGATCTGGCGGGAGCCCGCCGTGCCCGCGGCCTCGGCGAGAATGCCGCCCGCCAGGCCCGCCAGCGCCGGGGCGTGCTCGAGGTCCGACAGCGTGGAGGTCGCACCGATGGCCCAGCCGCGCCCGCGCTTCTTGACGTAGCGGAGCGGCAGTCGCGTCAGGTCCACCAGGAAGCGCAGCGAGCGATCGCCCTGGACCACCAGGTCGGTGCCGCCGGCGACGAACCTCCCCCGGCCGCCGGCACGGCGCTCGGATGCGAACAGGCGAAGGGCGGCGGCGACGGAGGAGGGACGATGGAAAGCGCGCAGTTGGTCAAACATGGCGATTCCTCATAAGCTTGCTAACCTCGCTCCGCGCCGGGCCGGTGCGCAAGAAGGGCGGGCGCGCGCGCCGGGACGGAAACGGCGGCCCGGCGGCCGAGCCACGCCGCAGCGCGGGCGAGGGCGTTCCCGGGCCGAAAGGGGGGTCGGTGGACGAGCCGTGGGTCGTGCTGAAGTTCGGCGGGACGTCGGTGGCGTCGGTCGCGGGCTGGCGGACCATCGCCGGCGAGGCGGCGGCGCGCGCCCAGGAGCGGCGCGTGGTGGTGGTGTGCTCGGCCCTGGCGGGCGTGACCGACCTCCTGGAGCGGGCAGTCACGGCGGCGCGCACCGGGGGCGAGGGCGAGGACCTGGCCCGGGTGGGCCGAGTCCACGCCGATCTGGCGGCCGCGGCCGGCCTCGACCCCGCCGGGCCCGCGCTCGAGCCCGTGCGCGTGGCGCTGGAAGAGGCGGGACGCCTGGTGCAGGGCGTGTGGCTCACCGGCGAGGCGCCGCCGCGCCTGGTGGCGCGGCTGCTCGCGATCGGCGAGCTGGCGGCCACGCGGCTCGGCGTGGCGATCCTGGAGTCGCTGGGGCTCCGGGCCCGGTGGCTCGACGCCCGCGACCTGCTCCGGAGTGCGCCGCGTCCGCTGGACGCCGACGAGCGCCGCTACCTGGCGGCGACGGTGCCGTCGGAGCGCGCCCCGGAGCGGCTCGCGGCCGTTGCCGGGGACGCGCGCGTCGTGATCACGCAGGGATTCATCGCGCGGACGCCGGAGGGGGACACGTGCCTGCTGGGCCGCGGCGGCAGCGACACCTCGGCGTCGCTCCTGGCGGCCCTGGCGGGCGCGGAAGCGCTGGAGATCTGGACCGACGTGCCGGGGCTGTTCACCGCCGACCCGCGGGAAGTGCCCGCGGCGCGCCTGATCCGCAGCATCGGCTACCGCGAGGCGCGCGAGCTGGCGTCGCTCGGCGCCAAGGTCCTGCATCCGCCGTGTCTCGACCCGGCGGCGCGCCACGGCATCCCCGTCCACATCCGCTGCACGCCGCACCCGGAGATGGCCGGCACGCGGATCGAGGGCGAGAGCGAGGCGCAGCCGGCGGTCACCGCCGTCACCTGCCGCCGCGGCGGCACGCTCCTGAGCCTCTCGACGGTGGCGATGTGGGACACGCCGGGCTTCCTGGCGCGCTTCTTCGCGCCGTTCGAGGAGCTGGGCATCTCGGTGGACCTCGTCGGCACGTCGGAGGCGGCGATCAGCGTGACCCTCGACTCGCTGCCGGGCGGGGTGGAGGGGCGCGTCTTCAAGCGGCTGCTGGCGGGATTGGGGGAGCTCGGCGAGGTGCGGGTGATTCACCCCTGCGCGGTCGTGTCCATCGTCGGCCGCCGCATCCGGGCCACGCTGGGGGAGATCGCGCCGGCGCTCACGGCTTTCCAGGAGCGACCCGTCCACCTCATCAGCAACTCCGCGGAGGATCTCAACCTCTCGTTCGTGGTGGACGAGGAGGAGGGCACGCCGCTGGTGCGGCGGCTGCACGACCTGCTGTTCGCCGCGCGCGGCGACGACCCGCGCCTCGGTCCGACCTGGGAGCGGCTGCGGGGCGCACCCGCCCCGGCGCCCGCGGCGCTGTGGTGGGAGCGCCGCCGCGGCGACCTGCTGGCCCTCGCGGCCGACGGCCGCGCGCGCTACGTGTACGACCTCGCGACGGTGCGCGAGCGCGCCCGGCGGCTGCGCCGCCACCTGCCGGCCGTGAGCCGCTTCTACTACTCGATGAAGGCCAACCCGCACCCCGCCATCCTGGACGCGCTGAGCGCCGAGGGCTTCGGCATCGAGTGCGTCTCGATCCAGGAGGTGGAGGCCGCGCGCGACCGGCTCGGCTCCGGGGCGCCGCTCCTCTTCACGCCCAATTTCTGTCCGGTGGACGAGTACCGGCGCGCCGCGGCACTCGGCGCCGAGCTGACGATCGACGGTGCGCAGCTGTGTGAGGACGACCCGGCGCTGCTGCGCGACCGCGGCGTGGCCGTGCGCCTCGATCCCGGCTGGGGTGCCGGGCACCACGAGAAGGTGCGGACCGGCGGGCCGGGCTCGAAGTTCGGGCTGCCGCCGGAGGAGCTGGAGGGGCTGCGCGCGGCGCTGGAGACCGCAGGCGCGCGCATCGTCGGCCTGCACGCGCACCTCGGCAGCGGCATCCTGGAGCCCGGCGCGTGGCCGGCGCTGGCGCGCCTGCTCGCGTCGCTCGCGGCGAAGGCCGGCGGTGCGCTGCGGTGGATCGACCTGGGCGGCGGCCTCGGCGTCCCCGAACGCCCCGGACAGCCGGAGCTGGACCTCGACGCGGTCGAGGCCGGACTCGCGCCGATCGCCGCGGCGCTGCCGGGCGTCGAGCTGCGGCTCGAGCCAGGGCGCTACGCCGTGGCCGAGGCGGGCGTGCTGCTCGTGCCCGTGACCCAGGTGCGCCGCAAGGCGCGCACGGTGTTCGTCGGCGTGGCCACGGGGATGAACTCGCTCATCCGCCCGGCGCTGTACGGCGCCTGGCACCCGATCGTGAACCTCACGCGCCATCCGGCGGCGCCGGACCTGTTCGCGCAGGTGGTGGGGCCGATCTGCGAGAGCGGCGACGTCCTGGGCCGCGACCGCTGGCTCGCCTCGCCGGCGCCGGGCGACGTGCTCCTGATCGGCAACGCGGGCGCGTACGGCCACGCCATGGCGTCGCACTACAACCTCCGCCCGCCGGCGGAGGAGGTGGTGCTGAGCTAGACGGAGAGCCGGCGGCCGGACCCGCCGAATCGGGTCTGCGCCCGCGGCTGCGGCCGGATGGAGCGGCGGCGGTCAGGCGGGCTGCGAGCGCTGCGGAGTGCTCTCCAGGAACGACCCGAACCGCGTCAGCTCCCCGAGCCGGCAGGACCACACGATCCGGTCCTCCCAGATCGTGGCGTCGGGGCAGCCGTCGCACATGTCCTGCTCCCCGCCCGGCAGGAAGTCCACCGGCTGGATGAACATCACGGTCTGGAAGCAGGCCCGCCGGAAGATCCCGGCCGGCCGGCGGACCAGCGAGGCCAGCAGCCGGCCCGCCGCCCGTCGCAGCCCGCGGTCGAAGGGCGCCATCGCGAGCACGGTCGCGCGCGCGCCCGGCAGACGCGGCCGGAGGTGCGAGAGGTAGCGGCCCGTGAGCAGGTGGTGCCCCGCCATCACCAGCTCCAGGAACTTCGGGCCCGCGTAGCCGAACAGCTCCCGCGTGTTCCCGACCCGCTCGGTGAGCATCCATTTGAAGGCGCCGGGCCGGACGGTGCCGCCGAGGTAGGCGCAGGGCGCGAAGTCCGGGAAGGTCTTGCGCACCACCCGGAGGAGATCGGTGGACAGGAGCGCCGGCGCGCGCGGGCCGTCGGAGAAGTAGGCCAGCCCTTCGCGCGCCACGGGCATGCCGTTCACCGTCCACCGGTACGGCAGGTCGGCGTGCAGCCGGCGGACGGCGATGAAGACCATGTTCTGCACGATGTCGATGTTGCGCTGCGCCCAGTCCACCAGCGCCGGCACGTCGCACAGCGTGTCCGGGTAGACCGTGCAGTCGAAGCTGCAGACGAGGCCGCCCGCCGCGGCCAGCATCGCGGCGTACGCCTGGCGCAGCCCGTTCAAGTCCTGCTCGCTCTTGCCCCGCCAGCGGCCCGGACGGCCCTGCTTGCTGTCCACGTGGAACGTGAATCCGAACGCGCCGGCGCGCTTGAGGGCCCGGAGCAGCTCCGGGGTGAGCAGGATGCCGTTCGTCACCAGGATCGGCTTCCAGCCGCGACGCCTCACCTCGGCGACGATGGCGACGATCTCGGGGTGCATCAGCGGGTCGCCGCCCGCGATGTTCATGCAGTCCGAGGTGCGCAGCCGCCGCAAGGCGTCCAGCTCCCGGCGCACCAGGTCGAGCGGCTTGTGGGAGTCCTTGACGTTGTCCCGGTAGCACCCCTCGCACGCGAGGTTGCACATCGCGGTGGGCTCGTACCACGCGATCGCGTTGTCGGACGTGCTCCACGGGAGCCGGTACAGCGTCTCGTGATCGAGCGCGAGGGCGTCCATCGCCGCCTCCTCAGGCTCCAGGCCGGTCGCCGCGCTTCGCACGAGGCTCGGGTCCGGGCGTCAGCCCGGCGTCAAGTCCGGGGCCTGGCGCCGGTCAGCGCCGCGAGCGGGGGCCGCCCAGCAGCCGGGCGGCGACCTTCCGGTGCCGCCTCAGCACCGGCTCCAGCGCCAGGGTCCTCAGCTCGCCGTCTTCGATCACCGGCCGCCCGTCCACCACGAGCGTGTGCACGCGCGTCGGGGCGCACAGCAGGAGGGCCAGGAGCGGATCGCCGGCGCCGCTGTAGCCCGGGTCCCTGAGGTCGAACAGCGCCACGTCGGCCCGCCGGCCGGGCTCGAGGGAGCCGACGTCGTCCCGGCCCAGGCAGGCCGCGCCCCCGCGGGTCGCCATGCGCAGGGCGTCCGAGACCTTCACGGCGTCGGCGCCGCGGGCCACCCGGCCGAGCAGCAGGGCCTGCCGGGCCTCGGCCAGGAGGTGGGAGCTGTCGTTGGAGGCGCTGCCGTCCACCCCGAGGCCGACCGGGCAGCCGGCCGCCGCCAGGGCGTGCACCGGCGCGATGCCGGAGCCGAGGCGCATGTTGGAGGTGGGGCAGTGCGCCACGCCGATCCGCTCGCGCCCCAGCCGCCGGATCTCGGGGCGGCTGAAGTGCACGCCGTGCGCGATCCACGTCCGGTCGGTCAGCCAGCCGGCGTCGGCGAGGAACTGGACCGGCCGGCGCTTGAAGCGGCGCAGGCAGTACCGTTCCTCGTCGAGCGTCTCGGCCAGGTGGGTGTGGAGCCGCACCTCGTGCCGCTCGGCCAGCTCGGCGGTCTCGCGCATCAGCCGCGGCGAGACGGAGAACGGCGAGCACGGCGCGAGCGCGACGCGGAGCATCGCGCCGCGGCGGGGATCGTGATAGGCGCGGATCACGCGCTCCGAGTCGGCGAGGATCTCCTCCTCGTCCTGCACGACCGCATCGGGCGGCAGGCCGCCCTTCGACCGGCCGACGCTCATCGAGCCGCGCGTGGCATGGAAGCGGATGCCGATGGCGCGCGCCGCCGCGATCTCGGCGTCGATGAGGCGCGTGCGACCTCGCGGGAAGAGGTAGTGGTGGTCGGAGGTGGTGGTGCACCCGGAGAGCATCAGCTCCGCCATGCCCACCAGCGCCGCGAGGTGGACGGCCTCCTCGTCGAGGCCCGCCCACACGGGATAGAGCGTCGTCAGCCAGTCGAACAGCTTCGCGTCGGCGGCCCCGGGATGCGCCCGCGTGAGGGTCTGGCACAGGTGGTGGTGGGTGTTCACCAGGCCGGGGAGCGCGATCGCGAACGGCGCGCGGATCGTCCGCTCGGCCCGGAGGCCGGCGGGCACGCGGGCGCCCACCGACCTGATCTCGCCGTCCTCGGCGTAGAGGTAGCCGCCCGGGATCCGGCGGTCGCGCTCGTCCATGGTGACGAGCAGCTCGACGTCCCGGATGAGCAGGGAGCGGGGCCGCGGCGCGCGGGGGCTCACCGCCCGAGCGCCTCGGCCACGGCGTCGAGGTCCGGCGGGACGTCGAGGGGCCGCGGGGCGGCGGACAGCGCCGAGCGGCTGTCCTTGAGGCCGTTGCCCGTGATGATGGCCAGGGCGACGGCGCGGCGCGGGACGACGCCCTCGCGAACGGCGCGCGCCAGGCCGGCGACGCTCGCGGCGGCCGCGGGCTCGGCGAAGACGCCGGCGAGCCGGCCGGTGAGCCGCATCGCCTCCCGGATCTCCTCGTCGCTCACGTTGATCATGGTGCCGCCGCTCGCGCGGACCGCGTCCACCGCCTTCTTCCAGTTGCGCGGCACGCCGACGGCGATGCTGTCGGCCATCGTCGTCGGCTCGACCGGGACGAGGGCGGCGCCGCTCCGGAACGCGGCCGTCACCGGCGCGGCGCCCTCCGCCTGCACGCCGAGGAGCTTCGGCGTGCGGCGGACCAGGCCGAGCCGGCGCATCTCCGCGAAGCCCTTCCACGTTCCCGCGATCGTGCAGCCGTCCCCGACCGACACCGCCACCCACTCCGGGACCGCGAACTCCAGCTGCTCGCAGATCTCCAGACTGACGGTCTTCTTGCCCTCGACCAGATAGGGATTCACGGCGCAGTTGCGGTTGTACCACCCCCACCGCTCGCAGGCGCGCTGGCACAGGTCCCACGCCTGGTCGTAGCTCCCGCGCACGCGCAGGACCGTGGCGCCGAAGATGAGCAGCTGGGCGAGCTTGGGCTCGGGCGCGCGCTCCGGCACGAAGATGACGGCCTCGAGCCCGAGCGATGCGGCCATGCCGGCCAGGGAGGACGCCGCGTTCCCGGTGCTCGCGCAGGCGATGGTCCGGCGGCGCGCCTCGACGGCCTTCACGGCCCCGATCGCGCTCGCGCGGTCCTTGAGGGAGGCGGACGGATTGCGGCCGTCGTCCTTGAGGAGCAGCGTCCGCACGCCGATCTGCCGGGCCAGCGCCGGCGCCGGGCGGAGCGGCGACCAGCCGACCTCGAGGTTCGGCAGGCGGGCGTGCGCGCCGATGGGCAGCAGCTCCCGGTAGCGCCAGTGCGACCGGTCGTCGCGCGCGGCGAGCGAGCGGCGGGTGAGCCGGCGCGCCACCGCCGGGTAGTCGTACTGCACGTCCAGGATGCCGGTGATCCCGCAGCGCGGGCAGGTCGTCACGCCGCGGGCGGGATACACGGCCCCGCACATCACACACTGGAGTCCGGTCACGTACGACATGGTGCTCCGCCGGGGTCGCCCGTCACGGCGCGATCAGCACGGCGCGCGCCGGCGACCCGTCCATCCCCACCAGGGGCAGCGGGAGCGCGACCAGCTGGTACTCGCCGTCCGGCACCGCCGAGAGGTCCAAGCCCTCGAGGATCACGGTGCCGCGTCGCGCCAGCGCGCGGTGCGTCGCGAAAGCCGTGCTGTCCGCCGCGTCCACCGACGCCGCGTCGGTGCCGTAGAGCAGCAGTCTCGGCAGGGCCTCGATCGTCGCCGCGCTGGCCGCCCCGCCGCCCGAGCGCACCAGCACCCGCTCCGCCCGCGTCTCGCCCAGCCGCGCGAGCGGCACCACCACCGCGGGCCCGATGCAGGCCTCCAGCGGGATGCGCTCCGCGGTCGGGCCGCCGTCCGCGAAGTGGAACGGTGCGTCCATGTGCGTGCCCGTATGGCAGCTCATCGCGATGTGGCCGACGTTGCACGCGGCGCCGTCCGCGAGGCGGCTCGTCCAGTCGTGCTCGTAGGGGCGGTCGCCCGGCCACACGGGGATCCCCGGGAAGACGGGCCGCGAGACGTCGAAGACGCGCGGCATCAGTGGCGGGTGGTGCGGAGCGCCGGCCGGCCCGCGGCGAGCGCGGCGATCTCGGCCATGACCGCGTCGCACTCGTCCTCCGTGGTGTAGAAGTGCGGCGCGATGCGGATCCCGACGCCCGGCCGGTAGTCGATGAGGATGTCCCGCGCGAGCAGCAGGCGGCTGATGGCCTCGGCGTCGGGCGGGTCCACCGCCACCGTGCCGCCGCGCCGGGCCGCCTCGCGCGGCGTCAGCGACGGGAAGCCGGATTCGTCGATTCGCTCGAGGAGCCGCGCCGTGAGGTGCAGCGAATGCGCGCGCACCCGCGCCACCCCGACCTCGTGGAGGATCCGCAGGCCCTCCTGCGCGGCGTACAGGCAGGGGATCGACGGCGTCCCGTTGAGAAACCGGAACGGCCCCTCGGCGCGGCGGATCGGCGGCGGCTCGAAGGCGAACGGGTCGGCGTGACCCAGCCACCCGGTGAGGCGCGGTGCGAGGTGCGCCAGGTCGGGCCGGACGTACAGGAAGGCGTTCCCCGGGCCGCCGCACAGCCACTTGAGACAGCCGCCGACCGCGAAGTCGACGTCCAGCGCGGCGACGTCGAGGGGCAGGACGCCCGCGGCGTGGTAGACGTCCAGCACGACGTGCGCCCCCACGCGGTGCGCCTTCTCCACGATCGCCGGTACGTCCTGGACGTAGCTGGTCTTGTAGAGGACGTGCGAGACGGGCACGAGCAGCGTCCGCTCGTCGATCGCCTCGACCAGTCGCTCGACCGGGACCGGCGTCACCACCAGGTCGGGCTGCGCGGCGTACAGGTACTGGACCGAGTGGAAGTTCCCATCCTCGAACACGATCCGGTTCCGCGGGGCGCGGGGCTCGAAGCACGAGAGCACCACGGCCTCGGCCAGCGTCACGTTCTGGTGCATCGTCACGCTGCCCTTCGGCGCGCCGATGAGACCGGCCACCGTGTCGCCGACGGTGACCGGCATCTCCCACCAGCCCTCCTCCCACGCCCGCACGCCGCGCTCGGCCCAGACCTGCGCATACCGGTCGAGCGCGGCGGCGGCGCCCCGCGGCATCGCGCCGAGGGAGTTGGAGATGAGGTAGGTCGTGCTCCCCAGGATCGGGAACTCGGCCCGCCACGAAGCGAGGGTCGCCTCGGTGGCCACGGTCGGCGCGTCGTCCGCTTCCGTCAGCCTTGCGCGGGCTCGCGGTACGTCCAGCCCGCGGCCAGGGCGGCCAGGATGCAGCCGATGATCATCTCGACCATCCACATGATGCCGTAGCGCGCGCTCAGCGGCTGGAACACGGAGTGCGCGAACTCGAGCGGGAAGCCCGAGGCGAAGCCCACGATCAGGCCGAGCTTCGCGGCCGTGCCCGGTCCGGCGCCCGCACTGGCCCGCAGGTGGGCGTACGCCCAGGCCAGCCCGTAGCCGATGAGCAACAGCGACACCAGCCAGACGACGAGGAACACGGGCACCGGAACGCGCGGCTCCTTGAGGAACCAGGCGTTCATGCCGGCGATGTCCATCCGGGCCTGGCCGACGATGAGGGCGGACAGGCCGAACTCGACCACCATGCTCCAGGCGAAGAACACGATGCCGCCGACCAGCGCACCGAGCCAGACGCGGCGACTGTTGATTGCGGCCACCGACTCCTCCGGAAGGGGGTGTGCGGCCAGCGGGGGTGCGGGTCGCAGGCCAATGCTGCAGCAAGAACCACCCGAGCGGAAGGGGCGCCGCCTGGTTAGTTTGTTCGCGTCCATGGGTCATCGCGCGTCGCGTGCACGCCGCCTGGCGCTCGCCGCCTGGCTCGTCGTCGTCGCCGCCCCGGGGGTGCGGGCGCAGCCGCTCCGGCCCGCGGGCACCGGCGGCCTGCCGGCGCTGGATCGCGCGCTGCGCGGCCTCGACCAGAACCGGCGGGTGCTGGTGATCGGGGCGCATCCCGACGACGAGGACACCGAGCTCCTCACCTTCCTCGCGCGCGGCACCGGGGCGGACGCGGCGTACCTGTCGCTGTCGCGCGGCGAGGGCGGGCAGAACCTCATCGGATCGGAGCTCGGCGAGACGCTCGGGCTGCTGCGGACCGAGGAGCTGCTCGCGGCGCGCGGCGTGGACGGTGCGCACCAGTACTTCACGCGCGCCTTCGACTTCGGATTCTCCAAGACCCTCGACGAGACGCTGCGCTTCTGGCCGAGCGACACGCTGCTGGCCGACGTGCTGCGCGTCATCCGCCGCTTCCGGCCGCAAGTCGTCGTCTCGATCTTCTCCGGGACGCCGCGCGACGGGCACGGGCAGCACCAGGCCGCCGGCCGGGTCGCGCGCGAGGCGTTCGACCTCCTCCGGGACTCGACCTGGGGGCCGCGCAAGCTGTACCGGTCCACCCGCTTCGACACGGCCGGCACGACGGTGCGGCTGGAGTCCGGCGTCCTCGACCCGGACGCCGGCCAGTCCTATCACCAGCTCGCGATGGCCGCGCGCAGCCTGCACCGGTCGCAGGACATGGGCCGGCTCCAGGACCTGGGGCCGTCGGTCACGCGGCTGATGCTGGTGGAGGACCTCACGGGCCGCGGCGCGGGCGGCGTGTTCGCCGGCGTCGACACGGCGCTGGCGCCGCCGCTGGCGCGCTACGCGACGCTCATCGACTCCGCGCGCACGACGCTCACCCCGAGCGCGCCGGGACGGATCGTGCCGCTTCTCGCGGCCGCCCTCGGCGAGCTGCGGCGGTACGCGCCGCCCGCGTTCCGCGCGGCCAAGGAGCCGGTGCTGGAGGAGGCGCTGGCCACGGCGGCCGGGGTGGTCGCGGACGCGATCGCCGACGATTCGCGGGTGGTGGCGGGGGAGCGACTCGCCGTGGTCGCGGCGCTGTGGAGCGCGGAGGGACGATCGGCGCCGCTCGACAGTGCGTCGCTGACCGCACCCGCGGGATGGGCCGTCGAAGGCGGGGGCAGCACGGCGGCCCCGACGGCGGGCGGCGTCTTCTCGGCCCTCGGGCGCGACGTTCCGGCGCGGCGCTTCGCGGTGACCGTGCCGGGCGACGCGCCGCTGAGCGAGCCGTACTTCCTGACGCATCCGCTCGCCGGGGCCCTGTACGACTGGTCGGCCGCGCCCCAGGACGAGCGCGGCGAGCCGTTCGGGCCGCCTCCGATCCTCGCCCGCCTCTCGACCACGATCGCCGGTGTCCCGGTGACCCTGGCGCGCGAGGTGACCTACCGCTACGACGACGAGGTGCGCGGCGAGACCCGGCGCCCGCTGTTCGTCGTGCCGGCCGTGGGCGTGGAGGTCGCGCCCCGCGAGATGACGTGGCCCGCCGCCTCCGACGGCGCGCGCGAGGTGACCGTGACGCTGACCAACGGCCGGCGCGAGCGCACCGAGGGCAGCGTGGGGCTCGAGCTGCCCGACGGCTGGCCGGCGGTGCCGCCGGTGCCGTTCAGGCTCGAGGGGGAGGACGCGCAGCGCGCCTACACGTTCGAAGTCCGGGCCCCGCGCGACGGGAGGCCGGGGGCCTACGTCATCCGCGCGGTCGCTGCGGTCGGTGCCGAGCGCTACGACCGCGCCTCCGAGCTGGTGGACTACCCGCACATCCGGCCGGTCGCGTTCGTGCGCCGCGCCACGCTCCGGATCCAGCTGGCCGACCTCGCACTCCCGGTCCTCGCGAGGGTCGGCTACGTCCGGGGCGCCGCCGACCAGGTCCCCGAGGCGCTCCAGTCCGTGGGCGTGCCGGTCGCGGTGCTCACGGCCGCGGACCTCGAGCGGGGCGACCTGTCGCGCTACGACGCCATCGTCGTCGGCAGCCGCGCCTACCAGACGGACCCGAGCCTGGTGGCGGCCAACGGGCGCCTGCTCGACTACGCGCGCCAGGGCGGCCGGCTGATCGTGCAGTACCAGCAGTACCCGTTCGTGCGCGGAGGCTACGCGCCCTTTCCGTTCACGATCGCCAACCCGCACGACCGGGTCACGGACGAGACCGCGCCCGTGACCGAGCTCGATCCGGCGAACCCCCTGTTCCACCGGCCCAACGACCTCGGGGCGTCGGATTGGGACGGGTGGGTCCAGGAGCGCGGACTGTACTTCGCCCACACCTGGGACTCCGCGTACCATCCGCTGCTTCAGACCGGCGACGGCGGCGAGAAGCTGGACGGCGGCCTGCTGGTCGCACGGCTGGGCAAGGGCCTCTACGTGTACACCGGGTTGAGCTTCTTCCGGCAGCTCCCCGCGAACGTGCCCGGCGCGTACCGGCTGTTCGCCAACCTGCTCGCGCTGCGGCCATCGGACGTGCCGGTGGCGCCGCGTGATGTTCCCTAAGCGCGCGGCGCTGCTGGCCGCGGCGCTGGTCGCCGGCGCCTGCGGCCGGGGCGGCCGGACGCCGCTGGTGATCTACTCCCCACACGGCCGCGAGCTGCTCTCGGAGTTCGAGCGCCGCTTCGAGGCGCTGCATCCCGACGTCGACGTGCGCTGGCTCGACATGGGCTCGCAGGAGGTGCTGGACCGGGTGCGCTCGGAGCGCGCGAACCCTCAGGCGGACCTGTGGTTCGGCGGCCCGACGCCGCTGTTTGCCCGGGCGGCCCGCGACTCCCTGCTCGAGCCGGCGGCGCCCGGCGGCCCGCTCTACCAGTCGGTGTACCGCACGCCGGCCGTCATCGAGTACAACAGCGCGGCGGTCCCGGACTCGGCCGTGCCCCGGGACTGGGACGACGTGCTGGCGCCGCGCTGGCGGGGCAAGCTGCTCATCCGGGACCCGCTGGCCAGCGGCACGATGCGGGCGATCTTCGAGATGGTGATGATGCGCAGCCTCGCCAGGACCGGCGACACGACCGCCGGGTGGGCGTGGCTGCGGCGGCTGGACGCGCAGACCGCGGAGTACGTGCAGAACCCGGCGCTGCTCCACGCCAAGCTCGAGCGCCGCGAGGGGCTCATCTCGCTGTGGGACCTGCCGGACATGCTGCTGCTGCAGCACGAGGGGCGGCGGTTCGGCTACGCTTTCCCGACCAGCGGGACGCCGGTCATCGACGACGCCATCGCCGTGGTCCGCGGGGCCCGGCACGCGGCGCTGGCGCGGGAGTTCGCGCGCTGGGTGCTGACGCCCGAGATGCAGATCGTGGCGGCCCGCGACGCCTATCGCCTGCCGGCGCGCCGCGACCTGCCGCCCGACTCGCTGCCCGCGTGGGTGCGCGCCGTCGAGGCCGCGATGCGGGTGGAGCCGGTGAACTGGGACACGGTCGAGGCGCACGGCGCGGCGTGGATGGACTACTGGGATAGGAACGTGCGCGGAAAGGGCGAGAAGTGAGAAGTGAGAAGTGGGAAGTGAGACGTTCAGGTGAGAGGTGAGAGGCATTGACGTGAGAGGGCTGGTGGTGAGTGAGAGGTGCTCATCGCTCACGCCGCTCCGCTTCTCACGTCTCACGGATAGGGCGCGCCCTTGACCGATCAAGCGTACCTGAGCCTTCGCGACCTCACCAAGTCCTTCGGGAGCACCCCCGCCGTGCGCTCCCTCTCGCTCGACGTCGCGCGGGGCGAGATCCTGGCGCTGCTCGGTCCCAGCGGGAGCGGCAAGACCACCACGCTGCGCCTGCTGGCCGGCTTCGAGGCCCCGGACGCCGGGACGATGATCGTCGGCGGGGAGGACGTGACGCACGTCGCCCCGGTCGCGCGGCGGTTCGGCATGGTCTTCCAGCACTACGCGCTGTTCCCGCACCTCGACGTCGGCGCCAACGTGGCGTTCGGGCTCCGGGCGCGGGGCGAGGCCGCGGCGCGGCGGGTGCGCGAGGTGCTGGCGATGGTGGACCTGGCGGGCTACGAGCGCCGGCCGGTGTCCGCGCTCTCGGGCGGCCAGCAGCAGCGGGTGGCGCTGGCGCGCTCGCTCGCGCCCGAGCCGCGGGTCCTGCTCCTGGACGAGCCCCTGTCCAACCTGGACCCCACGCTGCGGGAGCGCACCCGCCGCGAGCTGCGGCGCGCCATCCGCCAGGTCGGCATCACGACGGTGTTCGTCACCCACGAGCAGGAGGAGGCCTTCGATCTCGGCGACCGCATCGCCCTGCTCCACGACGGAGCGCTCGAGCAGGTCGGGACGCCGGACCAGCTGTACGACGAGCCGGCGAGCCCGTTCGTCGCCGGGTTCGTGGGCCGGGCCGTCGCGGTGCCGGGCGAGCGGCTCGGCGGCCGGCCCGGCTCCAGCGCGCTGGTGCGGCCGGAGGCGATGCGGCTCGTGGCGGACGGCGTCGCCGCCCCGCTCGAGGGCCTGGTGACCGAGCGCCGCTTCGTGGGCGCCCAGGCGTATTTCACGGTGGACGGCGGCGCGGGCGTGACGCTCGAGGTGCTGGCGCCGCGCCGGTCGGCCCGGGTCGGCGACCGGGTCCGCGTCGCGGTCGATCGCGTGCTGCTCTGGGTCGGCGACCCGGACGGCGCGAGCGGGCCAGGCCGGCCATGACGCTCCGCCGCCGCGCCGACCTGACGGCGCTGCTCCTCACGCTCGGCCTCGCCTGGCTGGTCGCGTATCCGCTGCTCCTGGTGGTCGCGCAGGCGGCGCACGCCGACCTCCGGAGCTTCTTCGGCGCCCGGTCCGAGTGGGCGGCGCTGTGGGGGAGCCTGTGGATCTCGGTGGCGAGCGTGGCGCTGGCGGCCGCCGTCGGCGTCCCGCTGGCCCTGGTCTTCGAGCGCTACGACTTCCCGGGCCGGCGCGCGCTCGGCGCCCTGGTCGCGCTGCCCGCGGTGCTGCCGCCGCTCGTGGGGGTGATCGCCTTCCTGTTCCTGTACGGCGAGAGCGGCTTCGCCTCGCGCGCCGCGCAGGCCGTGTTCGGCCTGGACCACGCCCCGTGGCGGCTGCGGGGCCCCGCCGCGATCCTGCTGGTGCACGCCTACTCCATGTACGTCTACTTCTACCTGTTCGCCCGCGCCGGCCTGGCCCGGATCGACGCCTCCATGGTGGAGGCCGCGGCGTCCCTCGGCGCGGGGCCGTGGCGCACCTTCCGCCGCGTGGTGCTGCCGCTGCTGGCGCCCGCGCTGTGGGGCGCCGCGCTGCTGACGTTCATGACCGCCCTCGCGTCGTTCAGCGCCCCGTACATCTTCGGCGGCTCGTTCCGGGTGATGACCACGCAGATCGTCGCGACCAAGCTGAACGGCGACCTGCCGACGGCCATGCTCGAGACCGTGATGCTGGCGGCGCTCGCCATCGTCGGCTTCGCGGTGGTCCAGCGCACCGAGGGAAGCCGCCTGGTGGTGACGGTGGGGAAGGGCACCGCGCCGCCGCTCACCGCCATCACCCATCCCGTGGCGCGGCGCGCGGCCGCGCTGGCGGGCTGGACCCTGGCCGTGGTGCTGCTGCTGCCGCACGTGACCCTGCTGGTGGTCTCGCTGGTGCCGCCGGGGACCTGGACGACGGAGGCGATCCCGCCGGCCTGGAGCCTGCGCAACTACGGCGCCCTGTTCGCCGAGCCGGAGCGGCTGCGCCCGCTGCTGAACTCGGTGTGGATGGCGGCGGCCGCCACCGCGGCCGCGGTGGCGCTGGCGGCGCTGGCCGCGCACCTCGCCGTGCGGCGGCGCGTCGCGCTGCGGCGGGCCATCGAGACCCTGCTGGCGTTGCCGTGGGCGGTGCCCGGCACGGTCGTGGCCATCGCGCTGGCCACGCTGTTCAGCGTCCGCAGCCCGCTCGCCGGCCGGTGGGTGCTCGTGGGCACGGCCGCCATCCTGCCCCTGGCCTACCTGGTGCGGAGCCTGCCGTTGACCGGCCGGGCCCTGCTCGCCGGGTACCGCCAGCTGGACCCGTCGCTGGAGGAGGCGGCCGAGTCGCTCGGCGCCGGCCGCTGGCGTCGGCTGTGGCGCGTCACCCTGCCGCTCCTCAAGCCCGCGCTGGCGGTGGGCGCGAGCCTCGCCTTCGTCACGGCGCTCGGGGACTTCGTCACGTCCATCCTGCTGTACACGTACGACACGCGCCCCATCTCGATCGAGATCCTCTCGAGCCTGCGGCTCGACGACGTGGGCGTCGCCGCCGCCTTCGGCGTCGTGCTGATGGCGGTGAGCGCCGCGGCGCTCGGCGTGGGCGCGAGGGCCGGCCGGTGAGGAAAGCCCTGTGGATCCTCATGTCCGTGGCGTTCGTGGACATGCTGGGCTTCGCGATGATCTTCCCGCTGCTGCCGTTCTACGCGCTGCGGCTGGGCGGACAGGCGTGGATCGTCGGCCCGCTGGTGGCGTCGTTCTCGATCGCCCAGCTGGCCAGCTCCCCGGTGTGGGGGCGCGTCTCCGACCGCTACGGCCGCCGGCCGGTGATGCTGATTGGCCTGACGGGCGCGGGCATCGCGTACCTGATCTTCGGGTTCGCCAACAGCATCTGGCTGCTGTTTGCCTCGCGGATCGTGCAGGGCCTCGGCGGCGGGACCACCGGCGTGGTCCAGGCCTACGTCTCGGACGCCACCAACCCGGCGCAGCGCGCCCGGGGCCTGGGCTGGCTCTCCGCGTCGACCAACGCCGGCGTGATGATCGGTCCCGCGATCGGCTCGCTCGCGAGCCACCTCGGGCCCGCGGCGCCGGGCATCGTCGCGGCCAGCCTGTGCGCGCTCAACGTGGCGTTCGCGTGGGCGTTCCTGCCGGAGTCGAAGCCCAGCCACGCGCGCGGGGCGAAGACGGGCATCCGGGCCGCGGTGCTGCGGGTCGTGCGGCACCCGACGGCGCCGCAGCCGCGGCTCATCTGGATCTACGCGGTGGGCATGGGCGCCTTCGCCTCGCTGTCGGCGGTGGTCGCGCTGTACCTCAAGGCGCGGTTCGGGGTCACCGAGCACACCATCGGCTACTTCTTCCTCTACATGGGCCTGCTGGCGGTGGTGCTCCGCGCGGTGATCATCGGCTGGCTGGTGGACCGCTACGGCGAGACGCGCGTGATGCGGGCGGGCACCGTGATGCTGGCCCTCGGGATGCTCCTCTATCCCCTGCCGCGCAGCATCCCGGTGATGGGCCTGGTGCTGGCGCTGGTCCCGATCGGCACCGCGCTGCTGTTTCCCGCGGTGACCGCGCTCGTCTCCCACGAGACCGACCCGACGGAGGTCGGCCAGACGATGGGGGTGCAGCAGGCGTTCGGTGGGGTGGCGCGGGTCGTGGGCCCGATGTGGGCGACGCCGGTCTTCCAGCTGGCGGGGCCGAGCTATCCCTTCCTCATCTCCGCCGTCATCGTGGCGTTCACGGGGGTGCTCGCCTACCGGGTGCCGGTCCGGCGCGACGCGCCCGCCGCCGCGCCCGCGGCGGGCTGAGCGTGCCGCGACCCGCCGCGTCGCGGGTCAGGCCTTCGCGTAGTGCGACTCGACGTACTCGTCCAGGATCCGTAGGAACTGCGGCACGATGTCGTCGCCCTTCAGGGTGGTGAGCAGCCGGCCGTCCACGTAGACCGGCGCCCGGGGCTCCTCGAACGTGCCCGGCAGGGAGATGCCGATGTTGGCATGCTTGGACTCGCCCGGCCCGTTGACCACGCATCCCATCACGGCCACCCGCAGCTCCTCGACGCCCGCGTACCGCTCGCGCCACCCGCTCATCTGCCCGCGCAGGTAGCCCTGGATGTCGCTGGCCATCTCCTGGAAGAACGTGCTGGTGGTGCGGCCGCAGCCTGGGCAGGCGGTCACCTGGGGCGTGAAGCTGCGGATGCCGAGCGACTGCAGGATCTGCTGGGCGACCAGCACCTCCTCCGTGCGGTCGCCGTTCGGCGCCGGCGTCAGCGACACGCGGATGGTGTCGCCGATCCCCTCCTGGAGGAGGATCGCGATGCCCGCCGTGGACGCGACGATGCCCTTGGCGCCCATGCCGGCCTCGGTGAGCCCGAGGTGCAGCGGGTAATCGCAGGCCGCGGCCAGCTTCCGGTACACGTCCACCAGGTCCTGCACGCCGGAGACCTTGGCCGAGATCACGATGCGGTCGTGGCCCAGGCCGCAGTCCTCGGCCAGCCGCGCCGAGCGGAGCGCCGACTGGACCATCGCGTCCATCGTGACGTCGCGCGCGTCGCGGGGCCGCTCGAGCGCGGCGTTCGCGTCCATCATCTCGGTGAGGAGCGCCTGGTCCAGCGAGCCCCAGTTGACGCCGATGCGGACCGGCTTCCCATGGCGGATCGCGACCTCGACGATCGCCCGGAAATTGTCGTCGCGGCGCTTGCCGCCGACGTTGCCCGGGTTGATCCGGTACTTGGCCAGCGCGGCCGCGCACCCGGGGTGCCTGGTCAGCAGCAGGTGCCCGTTGTAGTGGAAGTCGCCGATGATCGGCACGGCGACGCCCAGCGCGCCGAGCCGCTCGACGATCCGCGGCACGGCGGCCGCGGCCTCGTCGGTGTTGACCGTCACGCGCACCAGCTCGGAGCCCGCGGCGGCCAGCGCCGCGACCTGGCGCGCCGTGGCCTCGGCGTCCGCCGTATCGGTGTTGGTCATGGACTGCACGACGATCGGGTGGCTGCCGCCCACCTTCACGCCGCCCACGTCCACCACGATGCTGGTCCTGCGGTTCACGGGATGCTCACGGGAAGACGGAAGTATAGCGCGCCCGGCGGCCGCGGACGCCGACACCGGCCGGGGCGCCGACACGCCTCGGTCCGCCACAGACTGCAGCGTCTTGCAGTGCATTTGCACCATTGCGATCGGCGGTCGGCGGATTGCCCGGTCGCCACAATTGCGCTAAGTTGCTGGCTCGCAACGTCATAGCATCAATCGGTCCGCGGTCACGAGGCTGGCACTCGGCTTGCCCCTCCTGGTGCGCGGAAGCGCCGACACATCCTGGGGAGAGTGGTCACGTGATTGGACATCGACGGACGGGGCGCACCGGGTTCACGCTGGTGGAGATCATCCTGGTGATCGTGCTCATCGGCATGGTCGCGACCTTTGCGCTCCCGAAGCTGAACTGGTCGGCGTATCGCGTCAACGGAGCGGCGCGCGCCGTCACGGGCCTGCTGGGCCGGGCGCAGCGCATGGCGGTGACCGATCAGTACAACGTCAACGTGCTGTTCGACGTGGCGAACAATGCGCTCAAGGTCCACGAGGATGCGAACGACAACAACACCATCGATGCCGGCGAGCGGGTTCGCTCGTATCCGCTCGGCGAGGGCGTCGTGTTCGGCCTCGGCGGGGCGCCGGTCCGGAGCTACGCGCCGGCGCCGATCAGCTTCACCAAGCAGCAGAACGGGCTGCTGGAGATCGTCTTCCGTCGCGACGGCAGCGCTTCGGAGAACGGCGGCTTCTACATCACCACCACGACGGCCTTGAACTCCACGCGGCCGCAGGACGCGAGGTCGATCGAGGTGATCCGGTCCACGGGTCGCGCTGACTGGTACCAGTACACGGGGTCCCAATGGCTGCTGAAGTTCTGACGCGGCGCGCCGCTCCGCGCGGGAGCGAGCGCGGCATGACGCTCATCGAGATCATGCTGGCGCTGACCATCCTGGCGACGGTGCTGCTGGGGATGGGGCAGTTCGCCTTCAACTTCTCGCGGATCGAGCGGCAGTCCGAGGCGCGCACGATCGCGGTGAACCTCGCCCAGGCGCGCCTCTCGCAGATCCGGGCGTCGACGAACTACTCCGGGCTGTCGGCGAACTTCGCCGGCACGGAGACGTCGATCGTGGGGTTCCCGGGCTACACGCGCACGACGACCATCGTGCACACCGGTGGTCCATTGCCGACCTACACCAACGACTACAATACGGTCACGGTCACGGTGACGTCGGCGGCACTGAAGTCGACGGTCACCAAGACCGTGGTGGTGGCGTCCCCATGAAGCGAACGCGCGGCTTCTCGCTGATCGAGATGATGATCAGCCTGGTGGTGCTCGGCATCGTGATGGGCGGGGCGATCCTGTTCTTCCGGGGGGTCAGCCGGGCGGTGGCCGGCACCTCCGACCGGATGGACGCGATGCAGAACCTGCGCTACGCGCTGTCGACGCTGGACCGCGAACTGCGGAACGCGGGGGCGGGGACGACCGGGACGCAGCCGACGCTGGTATACATCTCGTCCAACATGGTGATGTTCAACGCCGACCTGGTGAGCCTGGTGGCCGGCTCGCCGACGGCGGTGAACTACGACCCCGACGCGAACCCCAACGCCGTCGCGGCGCCGACCACGTCGCAGAAGTTCTTCATCCCCGGCACGAGCATCCAGTACCCCGACTCGACCTACCGCACGACCGGCGGTGAGCTGTCGCCGGCCGAGACGATCACCTACTGGTTCACGCCGGATTCCACGACGGCGAACCCCAACGACTACGTGCTGCTCCGGCAGGTGAACAACAACGCCCCCGACGTGGTGGCCCGGAACCTCCTGCCGTATGCCGGCCAGCCGTTCTTCAACTGGCAGATCGCCGACACGCTGGGGAACCTGTCCTTCGTCGCCGGCGCGACGCTGCCGCTGCGGCACAGCGTGCCGGTCCACGGGTCGACGGCCGATACGGGCCTGGCGGCGAAGATCGATTCGATCCGCGCGGTCCAGGTGTACGCCTACACCACCAACGGCCTGACGGGCACGCAGCAGGTGCAGCGGCAGCTGATCACCACGATCGCGATCCCCAACGCGGGCCTGGCCAAGCAACTTTCGTGCGGCGACCCGCCGATCTTCGGCCAGGCCGTGACCGGGGCGTGGAACGGCGACCTGGTGACGCCCAAGATCACCCTGACCTGGCCGGCGGCCACGGACGAGACGTCCGGCCAGAAGGACGTGCAACAGTACGTGATCTACCGGCGGACCGCCGCCGGCTCGTTCGCCGACGCGCTCCAGTCGATCCCGGCCGGCCACCCGACCTACACCTACACGGATCCGACCGTGCTGATCGACAGCACCTACGTCTACCAGGTCGCGGCGCTCGACTGCACGCCGACGGAGTCCACCCCGGCGACGTCGAACACCGTGGTCATTCCCTAACGTGGAGAGGCAACCCATGGGCACGACGTCCAACCGCCACGAGCGAGGCATGGCCCTGGTCCTGGTCATGCTGATTACGGTCGCCGTGGCCGCGCTGGCCGCCGGCGCGATCTTCCTCACCAGCAGCTCGTACATACTCGCCAAGGGGCACGAGCGCGAGGACGACCTGCGGAACGCCGCCGACGGCGGCATCGAGCTGGGCCGCTCGGCGCTCAACGGCAACGCGGCGTTGTTCCCCGACAGCGGGTACGTGACGTACCAGAACGCCCAGCCGGTGCTCGACGCCAGCGGCAACGCGATTGCGGGGATCACGCGCAGCATCTACTTCGGGCCGACCGGCAACACGACCGGGCAGTACGGCATCTTCGGCAGCGTGCTGTCGGTGATCAGCGACCAGTCGGGCGCGGTGGTGGTGCGGCGCGGCGAGCTGGCCCAGGAGTCCTTCGCGCGGTATGCGTACTACACCAACAGCGAGGGCTCGGGCATCTGCTTCGGCAACGACGACCAGATCTTCGGCCCGATGCACACCAACGACAACATGTGCATCTACAGCAGCGGGGTGCACTTCCACAGCACGGTGGAGGTCTCGGGCACGATCACCGGCCTGAGCTACGGTACCTTCGACCAGGGGTATACGCAGCACGGGCAGGTCATCCCGCTGCCGACCATCGCGCAGCTGAGCAAGCTGGCCACCTACGCGACCCAGGGCGGGATGAACTTCACCGCCCCGAGCGGCGGGTCGGCGACGCAGTCGCGGCTCCGGATCGAGTTCGTCGCGCTCGACCTCGACGGGGACGGGCGGGTGACCGGCCCGAACGAGGGCTTCTTCAGGGTCTACGTGGACACCAGCAGCACCGCCGCCGCGATCGGCTACGCGACCGGCAGTGATCCGGCCAACGCGAACCAGGGGCTCAACTGCGGGGACTTCCACGTCAACACGGCCGCGGGCGTGACCGACACGACCTTCTACACGGCCTTCGACCACTACACGCCGGTCCCCAAGTACCCGATCGCGGGCAACCCCACGGGCGGCGGCACGGCCGAGAACGCCACCAACAACGCGACCAACCGCGGCAACGCGGGCACCTACTCGCTGCAGCGGTCCACGTCGCGCTGCTACCTGGGCGGCGACGAGCGCCTCAACATCGACTCGATCGTCTCGGGCGGCACCCGGTACATCAACCGCTTCAAGGCCGCCGACAAGTACGGCTACTGGGTGCGCTTCACCACGACGCCGGATGCCTCGGTGATCGCGGCCCTCGCCCGGCCGGCCTCCCGGGCGGTGGACACCACGCTGGCCACCCGGACCACGGAGGCGCAGTACCTGTGGCCGCTGGCGCGCCAGCTCAACGTGAACTCCAAGGGCGTGATCTACGTCAACGGGCGGGTGGTCATCAGCGGCGTGGTGCACGGCAAGGTCACGGTGGCCGCCAGCGACAACGTGATCATCGGCGACGACCTCAGGTACGCGATCGCGCCGGGGTCGGTGCAGTGCCCGGCGGCCGACATGCTCGGGCTGCTCTCGGCCGGCTACATCTACGTTGCCGACAACGTGCTGAACGACCCGCAGCCCTGGGCCTCGGGCTCGGCGTACCACAATTACTCCGCGACCCCGGACACCTACCTCCAGGGCGTGCTGCTCACGCTCAACTCGTTCACGGTGGAGAACTACGACACCGGCCCGACCTCGGGGGAGACGTGCTCCGGGTCGACGGACGGGCGCGGCTGCCTGTACATCAACGGCGGCATCATCCAGGGCACGCGCGGCGCGGTCGGTACCACCGCGGGCACCGGCTACGTGAAGGGGTACTCGTACGACCAGTGCGCGTTCCAGGCGCCGCCACCCTATTTCCCGACGACCGGGCGGTTCTTCCGGAACCGGTACTACGAGATCGACCCGGTGAACTTCAACGTGGCGGCGTTCTTCAACATTCTGACGCCGTGACGCCCTAGCACGGCCTTCGAGAGGGGGAGAGAGCGGCCGGCGTCGCCACGGTGGCGGCGCCGGCCGCTCGGTCATTGCGCGGGCAGCTCCTCGAGCCGGGCGACCGCGCGCCTGAGGTGGGGGATGACGATCGAGCCCCCGACGATCAGCGCGACGGCGAAGGCGTCGTAGAACTCCGGGTCGGTCACGCCCTCCTCGCGGCAGCGCACCACGTGGTAGGTGACGCAGTCGTCGCACCGGAGCACCAGCGACGCCACCAGGCCCAGCAGCTCCTTGGTCTTGGCCGAGAGCGCCCCCGCCTCGTAGGCGCGCGTGTCCAGCGCGAAGAACCGGTTGATCGTCAGGTTGTCGGCGGCGAGGATCGCCGCGTTCATCTTCTCCCGGAAGTGCCGGAACGCCTCCAGCGTGTCCGTCATCGCGCGCTCCTCTGGTAGACCGGGACGCCGCCCAGGACGGTCATCACGACCTGCGTCTCGAGGATCGTCTCCGGCGCCGCCGTCATGATGTCCCGGTCCAGCACGGTGAAGTCGGCGTACT
>DATJUT010000087.1 GCA_035502185.1 Gemmatimonadales bacterium | reverse complement strand
CTGGTCGCGCTCTCGCCGCGCGCGCTGCACGCGCTCCGGGAGCGGGCCGGTGCCCAGGCGATGCAGGAAGCCGGCTACGCGGCCGGCGAGGCGACGTACCGCGCCTTCACGACCTGGCTGCCGCTGGCAGCCGGCGTGGATCGTCCGTCCAGCCTCGCCGCCCCACGCCTCGCCGAGGTGCTCTCCCAGTTCTTCGTCGCGCTGGGTTGGGGTGCGCTCCGGGTGACGGCCGCCGGGGACGCGGCGCTGGCCCTCGACGCGACGGAGTGGGCGGAGGCGATGCCGGACGCCCGCCTCCAGTACCCGTCGTGCCACTTCACCGCGGGGATGATGGCGGACTTCCTGGGCCGAATGGCCGATGCCTCGCTCGCGGCCATGGAGGTCGAGTGCCGCTCCCGCGGCGACGCGCGCTGCCGCTGGCTGGTGGGCGCACCGGAGACGCTGACGTCCCTGTACGAGCACATGTCCCAGGGGGCGGACTACTTGACGGTGCTCGGCGCCGCCTGACCCGCAGGACCTTCCGTGAGCCGCCGCGTCGTGTAACTGACCGACGCGCGGGGCCACCCGCACCAGCTCAACCAGGCACGATTCGAGGCGCATGCAGGGGTCCCCGCCGCACCGCCTCGGCACCGGGCGTTCGGACTTGCGACTTCGGTGTTTCTTCGGTATGCTGATTCTCCGATCCTTCCAGGCCATTCAGACACCCCCGGGTGGGAGCGTCACCGATGAGCGCAGCCGCCGCCGTTCCGCAGCTCAAGCAGCTGACCCCGGTCCTCGTGGTGGACAGCGTGGAGCCGTGCCTCGCCTTCTGGACCGAGCGGTTCGCATTCACGGCCGAGAACCAGGTGCCGGGCCCGGATGGCAAGCTCATCTTCGCCAGCGCGAAGAAGGGCGGGATCGAGGTGATGTACGAGACCCGGAAGGCCGCGGTGGCGGACAACGTCATCACCGCGAAGGAGCTGGACGGCCGCTCCTGCGTGCTGTTCATCGCGGTCGAGAGCCTGGACCAGGTCGAGCGGGCGCTGGCGGGCGTGCCGGTCCTGAAGGCGCGGCACAAGACGAGCTACGGGAGCCTGGAGGTCTACGTGCGCGAACCCGGCGGTCACGTTGTGGGGTTCGCGCAATTCGCGTGAGGGTTGGCGTGGTTCGAGGGGCGGTCGGCTGACGAGATCACGGGGGAGCGAATGGCGGGACGAGCAGCGGGTGACGATCTCCAGCGCATCCCGGGTGTGGGGCCGAGCATCGCGCGGGACTTGCGGGGGCTCGGCATCCGGCGGGTTGCGGACCTGCGGGGCCGGGATCCGGAGCGGTTGTATCGCCGACTGAACGAGCAGCGGGGGGAGCGGCAGGATCCCTGCGTGCTGTACGTGTTCCGCTGCGCGGTGTACTTCGCGAGCACGGCGCGGCCGGACCCCGAGCGGCTCAAGTGGTGGTGGTGGAAAGACCGGGCCGGCGCGGGTCGCCCGCGGGGACCGGCCGTGCGGACGGGCACGCGCCCGGCGGCAGCGTAGCCGTGCCGCACCCGCTCGTGTTGCAGCTCCGGTTCACGCGCTCCGAGTTCCGGCGCGCGATCTCGAAGGTGCCGGAGGCCGACGCCCGCAAGCGCGTGATGCCGATGAACAGCATCAGCTGGACCGTGGGTCATCTCGCGTGGCAGGAGCAGCGCTACTTCATCTACTTCCCGACCGGGGAGTACCTGCTCCCCGGGATCCAGGAGACGTACGCCTTCGGCTCGCCGCACAGCACGCCGCCGGCGAAGGAGATGTGGGCGGCGTGGCGCCGGATCACGAAGGCCGCGGACCGGTTTCTCGACGGGCTCACCACCAGGACCCTGCGGCGGTACGTGGTTCTGGACGGCAGGAAGACGGACCGGATGTACGGCAACCTGCTGCAGCGGGTGATCTACCACTACTGGTACCACATCGGCGAGGACATGGCGGTGCGGAAGATGCTGGGACACAGCGGCTTCGGGTATTTCGTGGGCGACATCGACCACAAGGCTCCGTATACGCCGGAGCGGAGGTCCGGGCGATGAGTGCGACCGCGCGCGGTGGGTTCGAGGTCACGCTCGCGCCCCAGCCGGCCGAGCCGGGCTCCACCCTGGGCCGGCTGACGATCGAGAAGCGGTACCGCGGCGATCTCGACGGCACCAGCCGGGGTCAGATGCTGGCGTTCACGTCGGCCGTGAAGGGCTCGGCGGGCTACGTCGCGATGGAGGAGGTGCGAGGGACGCTCCTGGGCCGGAGCGGCACGTTCGTCCTCCAGCATCGCGGGGTGATCACGCGCAGCGTGCCTGAGCTGGTCGTGACGGTGGTGCCGGACTCGGGCACGGGGGATCTGGCCGGCCTGGCGGGCGCGATGCAGATCATCATCGAGGGCGGCAACCACTCCTACCTCTTCGACTACACCCTTCCCGGGACGCCCTGACGACTCCGCCGGGGCCCTAACGCCGCCCTAACGCACGCCGATTACCCTGCGCCAAGGCTGCGGGGCTCCCGATTCCGGCGGCGAGTACCGCATTGTCACCCGCTTCACGTCAGCGAACGAGAACAATGCGATGCACTCGCGCACGGCGACGGTCACGGTGTTCGCCGTTCCAGCGGCCAACGGGTGGCTGCTCGCCAACGCGCTGCCGCGCCTCACCAGGGCGTGGCGCCGCGACACCGTCGGACCGATCACCTATGTGTTCGCGCCCAGAGTCGCGGCCCGCTTTCGGTCAGCGGCAGCATTTCGGCAGGAGGAGGCGCGACTCAGGTGACGGCGCCGGTGGTGCCGGTCACGGTCACGGTGTACGGTCACTGGCAGCTCGTTCCGCGCCAGGCCGGCGCACGCGGAGTGGCTTGAGCGCTCGGCCGTGGTGATCTTGGTGTCGTACGGCCGCGGGCGGGCGGACCCCCGGACGGCCATGGATGAGGAGGTCGGCAACAGTGCGTCGTCACCTTGTACCGGCGCTGGCCATGGGTCTGGCTCTGTTCGCACCGGTCGCACGTCCGGCGATGGCGCAACAGCAGATCGGCGTGGGCAGGACGGTGACCGCCACCCTCACGGCTGCCGATCCCGTCCTTGCGTCCAACCAGTCGCACTACAAGATGTTCAGCTTCTTCGGCGCATCCGGGCAGGCCGTGCAGATCGACCTCACGTCCGACGACTTCGATTGCCACCTCTACCTGCAGGACCGGCTGGGCCAGAACGTAGCCGAGGACGACGGCGGGGGTGGGCGAAACGCGCGCATCGCGTACAATCTGCCCTACACCGGGATGTACCTCATCACCGCTGCCGCGCGCCACGCCGACGACCACGGAGCTTTCACCCTGTCCGTGGCCCCGACCGCGCACGTGGTGATGCCGCCGATCGCCGCCGCGCCACAGCCGGTCACCAGACCGCAGCCGGTGCCGGTGCCCCAGCCCGTCGCCCCGGCGCAGCCGACCGCGGCGCCACAGGCTGTCGCACCGCAACCCGTCGCCGAGCCTCAGCCGGCGGTGACGCCGCCGGTGGCGCTCGCCCAGCCGGCCGCACCGCCACAGCCGGCTGCACAACCACAACCGACTGCGCAGACCGAGGCCCAGCGGGCCGGACCGCCACAGCCACCTACACAACCACAACCGACCGCGCAGACCGAGGCCCAGCCGGCCGCGCCGCCACAGGCGGTCGCGCCACAACCCGTCGCCGAGCCTCGGCCGGCGGCGACGCCGCCGGTGGCGCTCGCCCAGCCGGCCGCACCGCCACAGCCGGCCGCTCAACCACAACCGACCGCGCAGACCGAGGCCCAGCCGGCCGCACAGCCGCAGCCAACCGCGGCCGCGCCCGCCCCGTCGCCGCCGGTCACGCAGGCCAGGCCGACCGAGCAGCCCCAGGCGGCTAGCCGGCCCAAGCCGGCCCGGCACGCGCGGCCGCCCGCACTGCAACCGGCAGCACCGACTCCGCCGGCCCCGCAGCCGCCGGCGGTCGCGCCCCAACCGGTCGCCGACTCCCAGCCGACCGCGCCGCCGCTGCCAGCTCCGTCACCACCGGTCGCGCAGGCGCCGCCGGCCGCTCAACCGCACCCGATCACGCAGGCGCAGCCCGAGCCGGTCACCCAGGTTCCGGCGGCGGCGCCGCCGCAGCCGGTCACGCCCCAGCCGGTTGTGCGGCCGGAGCCGGTCCCGCAGCCCCAACCGGCCCAGGCCCAGCCGCCCGTGCCGCAACCGGCCGCGCACGCCCAGCCGGTCTCGCCCCAACCGGTCGCCGAGCCGCAGCCGCCCGCGCCGCAGCCGGTCGCCCGACCCGAGCCGGCAGCCCAGCCCGTCGTCGTTGCACCGCCGCCGGCTCCCGTGCAGGAGACACCCATCAATGCGATCCCGGAGCCTGGCCAGGTGGGACAGATCGCGGTGGGGCAGATCATGCAGGGACAGCTGGGACCGGGCGACCAGACGATGGCGGACGGCTCGTTCGCCGACACCTGGCAGTTCCAGGGCACCGCCGGCCAGACCGTCACGATCGACGTCCGGTCGAGCGCGTTCAGCACCTACGTTCAGCTGTTCGACGCCAGCGGCATCCGGCTCGCGGAAGACGTCGGCTCGGGCGGCGGCAACGACTCCCGCCTGGTGTACGTCCTCAAGGCGACCGGGTCGTACCAGGTCGTGGTGGACAACAGCGAGGGCCGGCCCGTGCCCGGCCTCTACACCATTTCCATCCGGTAGCGCCGGCCATGCCTTCGCCCGACACCGCCGCGATCCGGGCGGCGACGCCCTCCGACGCCGCCGCCGTGGCGGCGATCTACAACCACTACGTCACCGACACCGTGGTCACGTTCGAGGAGGAGCCGGTTCCGGCCGCCGAGATGGCGCGGCGGATCGAGGCCGTGCTGTCGAAGTCGCTGCCGTGGCTCGTGGCCGTCGAAGGCGCCGAGGTCCTGGGCTACGCCTACGCCGCACCCTGGAAGGACCGCGCCGCCTATCGCCACTCCGTCGAGATCACCGTCTACCTCGCCCACCAACGCACCGGCCGCGGTCTGGGCTCGAAGTTGTACGGCCAGCTCCTGCCGGCCCTCCAGGCGCGGAGCATCCACGCGGTCATCGGCGGCATCGCGCTGCCCAATCCCGCGAGCATCGCCCTGCACGAGAAGTTCGGCTTGCGGAAGGTCGCCCACTTCGAGGCGGTGGGCTTCAAGCGCAATCGCTGGATCGACGTGGGCTACTGGCAGCGCACCCTCGACGCCGCCGGCCCCGCCCGGCGCCCGGCCCGCGGATGGGAGGCCTGAGACGCGCCGGGAGCGGCGCCCTCAACCCGCCGGCTGGTAGGACAGCACCACCGTCCCGTTCGCGAACGTCCGCGCGCCGGTGAGCCTCAGGTCCAGCCGGCGGGTGACCGCCTCGAACATGGTCTTCCCCCGCCCCAGCACCACCGGACTCAGCGCGACCCGGTAGTCGTCGATCAGACCCTCCACGGCCAGCTGTCCCACGATGCTGCCGCTGCCGAGGATCACCATGTCCGGCCCGGACCCCTGCTTCAGCCTGCGCATCTCCGCCACCAGGTCGCCTTTGACCAGCCGCGTGTTCTGCCACGACACCTTCTCCAGCGTGCGCGAGAACACGATCTTCGGCAGCGCGTTCATCCGCTCGGCGACGTCCGGCATGGCCTGCGCGGCCATCGGCGTCGGCCAGTAGCGGACCATCAGCTCGTAGGTGACCCGCCCGAACACCAGCGCGCCGCCGCCGCCGGCGTTCTCGGCCGTGAAGGCGCTCCACTCGGCGTCGCCGTGGCCCTCGTGCGCCCAGCTCATGTCGCCGTTCCGGTCGGCGATGAACCCGTCGAGTGACACCAGGTTGAACACTCCGAGCTTCGGCACGCGTGCCTCCAGTCCCGCCACCACGCGGGCATGGGTAAGCTTACCGGCGGTCCGGATCGCTGTCGAATCCGCGCGCGGACCCACCCGAACCATCCGACCGTCCGGAGGCTTGATGCTGTACGTCGTCGTCGAAGACTATCGCAGCGGCGATCCCGTCGCGGTCTACCGCCGGCTCCGCGACCGGGGCCGGATGATGCCGGAGGGGCTCGAGTACCTGGGCAGCTGGGTCACCACGGACCTGCGGCGCTGCTACCAGGTCATGGCGTGCGACGACCGGAAGCGGCTGGAGGACTGGGCCGCCGCCTGGAGCGACCTGGTGGACTTCGAGATCGTCCCCGTCATCACGTCGGCCGAGGCCCGCGCGGCGGTGGAGCCGCGCCTGTGAGCGCCCGGCACCTCTCACGCAAACGGCCCCGCGCATCGCGGGGCCGCCTGCGTTCCGGAGCGACCGGCCCGACCTAGATGCCCAGGTCCGCCCGGCCCATGGACTCCCAGTCCTCCGGAGGCGTCCACAGGCTCTTCTCCGTGCCGATCAGCGTCGCGTACGAGTGCAGCATCCCGAAGTTGACGCACTTGATCGAGAACCACGAGATGTCCTTCCGCTCCCGCAGCTCCTGCTCGATGTCGTCGGTCACCTGCACGCTGGTGCGGCGCTCGGCGTGCACCCTGGTGATGATGCACTGCTCGTCCTCGTCGCTCAGGTACGAGTAGATCGGCGCCAGCGCCCGGCGGTCCACGACCTCCACGAGATCCTCGGGGTACACGTCGCCGTCGGACTGCGTCTCGATCGTGAGCGAGCTGAGCTGCGCGAACAGGCCGCCCGGCTTCTCGCTCCGCGCGCTCGGGTAGGTCGTCAGGCACGGCACCTGGATCTTGAAGGCCACCCGCGGCTTGAACGACGAGGCCTTCGCCGTGTACGCGCACAGGTAGCGCACGAGACACTTCTCCTTCGACACCGGCGTCAGCTTCTCGACGAAGAACGGATAGGTGAACGTCGCGCTCACGTCGGTCGCGTTCAACCCGTCGAGATAGTCCTGGACGTTCTTCTTGAGGGTGCTGGTCCCGATGATGGCCCGGTGACCGTGCAGAATGTGGATCAGCTTGCTGATCCAGTTCGCCTCGAACGAGTGGTTGATCCGGGCCGATATGGAAATGTTGGCGATCGTGGGCTGGCCGTCCGGGTGCGTCCGCGACGCCACCTTCACCGGGTACGGCAGGTCCTGCAGCCCCACGTCCACCAGATAACGACGCTCTTCCGACATCTCACACCTCCGAGAGATTCTCCGTCACGACTCGAGGGCGGCGGCGAGCCGTGGCTCGTCCGCCTGCGCCCGAATCCGCGCGTAGGTCCGCAGCGCGACGATCGCGCCGACCGCCTGTTCGGGCGTCGGGTAGGCCGGGATGCCCGCATCCCGGAGCCGGGCGATGGCCGCGTTGCACTCCGGCCCGCCCTGGCACTCCATGACGAACGCCTTGCCCAGATGCTTGTAGATCTCGTGCACCTTGAGGGCCACGTCGGCGATCGCCGGCACGTTGGTGATGGCCGAGGGACACACCGATCCGTAGATCCCGTCCACCATCGGGTCCTCGAACGCGGCGCACAGCGCGCGCTCGTACACCGACGGGGTCGCCGTGCCCGCGATGTCCACCGGATTGAGGACCGAGCCGAAGCCCGGCATGTCGGCCCGCAGCCGCGCCGCCAGCTCCGGCGAGATCTCCGACAGCGGGTGGAGCGGCATGCCGAGCCGGTCGAAGTGCTCGCACGAGAGCAGACCGGATCCGCCGCCGTTGGTGATCATCACCACCCGGTCCCCCCGCAACGGCGGCTGCATCGCCAGCGCGATGGAGACGTCGAGGAACTCCTGCCACTGCGTCGCGCGGATCACCCGCGCGTCGCGGAACACCTGGTCGAAGTAATCGTCGCCGAGGCCGTCGTTCTCGGAGGCCGTGTGCGCCATCGCCGCCTTCTTCGCGGTCTGCGACGAGCCGACCTTGATCACGACCACCGGCTTGCGCGGCACGACCTGCCGGCACGCGGCCACGAACGCCTCGGGAGAATCGAGTCCCTCGATGTAGACGGCGATGCACCTGGTGTTGGGATCGCCGGCGCCGTAGAGGATGAACTCCGAGAAGTCCACGTCGGCCTTGTTCCCGAGGCCGACGAAGAAGCTCATCCCCAGGTGCCGCAGCAGCGAAGCGCCGAGAGCCGCGAGCAGGTTGGCGCCGGACTGCGAGACCAGGGCCACCGGACCCGCCACCGGGAGGTAGGGGATGAAGCCGCAGTTGAAGTGCGAGTAGGGGCTGCCCATCCCCAGGAAGTTGGGACCGATCAGCGGCAGCTCGTGCTCGCGGCAGAAGCGGGTGAGCTGGTCCTGGATGTCGCCGCGGCCGGTCTCCTTGAAGTCGCTGCTGGAGATCGCCACGACCTTCGCGTGCTTCGCGGCGGCCGCCTCGACCGCCTCGGGAACCGCGCGCGCCGGCACCGCGATGAACACGAGGTCCACCGGTCCGGGGACGTCCGCGAGGCTGGCATACGTCTTCAGATCGAGCACCGACTCGGCCGCGGGGTTCACGGGGTAGATGGTCCCCCGGTAGCCCCACTTGATGAGCCCTTCGATCACCTTGTAGCCGACCTTGGTGGGACGCCTCGAAGCACCGATCACTGCGACCGAGGAAGGATTCAATGCGTACTTGAGGTTCTCGACCACGTAAGGGCGGGGAGCGTCAATGCGCACGCCCGATCACCTCCTTGTCCGCAGAGCGCGACGAGATGTCGCGCCCGCGCCGCCCTATCTGTGCATACCGCGGGCCACCGAGACCGGAGCGCCGAGCCGCGGCCCGGCGCCGCGCTATGTCCTTGCGGCGCGGCCGCTTGGACCCGACCGCCGCACCGCCCGCCGATGGGACAATCGGGAGCAGTCGGCGCGCCTGACCCCGATCCGGCCGCGTGGCGGTGATCACGGGACGCCTTGCGGCCCGGCAGGTCCTCGCGACATTAGCCGTACCCGCAACGGAGCTCGCACGGTGCCGACTCTCCTCGCCGAGCATGACCGCGAGGCCCTCATCCGACGCCTCGGGACCCTCACCTCGCACCACCAGCGCCGCTGGGGCCGGATGACGGCGCCCCAGATGCTCTGCCACGTCAGCGACCAGCTCCGGGTCGCGCTCGGCGACCTCCCCATCCGGCCCTACGGCGGGGCGCTCGTCGGTCAGCTGCTGCGGTGGTACGCGATCCACTCGCCGTTGCCGTGGCCGAAGGGGAAGGTCCGGACGTCGCCCGAGATGCTCACGGCCAAGCCCGCCGCCTGGGACGGCGACGTGCGCAGCTGCCAGGAGCTGATCCGGCGGTTCGCCAGCGAGCGGCCCGGCAGCGTGCATCCGCGGTTCGGGCGCCTCACCGCGCGGGAGTGGGGCATCCTGGCGGCGAAGCACCTGCACTACCACTTCACGCAGTTCGACGTCTAGCGGCGCGCCGGCGCCACGGTCAGCAGCGCGATCGCCGAGTTCGGAAGCACGAACGTGTAGTCACCGTCGGCGTCCGGCTCGACCGCGACCGTCGCCGGCGGCCCGATGGACCCGTCCGAGTCGAACTGCGCCCCGCCGTAGCTGACGTCGGGCGCGAGCGAGGCGAGACTCGGTGCGCGCACCAGCAGCAGCGTGCCGCCCGCCATCCGCCGCGCCAGGTGCACCCGCACCGATCCCGACGCGCTCGAGTCCTTGTTGAGCACGAACACGTCGACGGCACACGCGGCGCAACGGCTCGTCGCCCAGGCGCGCACGTTGGCGCGGGTCTCGATCGCCGCCGGGAGCAGCCGTGCGCCGGCGGCGTGGCGGCCGAACGCGTACAACGCGTAGTACAGCGGCTCGGCCACGTTCCGGTAGGACCACGCCCCCGTCGAATCCCGCCGCCCGTACGTGTCCACCGGGTTGTAGGAGCTGCCGCCGCCCGGGCGATAGCTGGTGTGGAACGCGACGCCGACGAACCCGTCGTCGGCCAGGGAGAACGCGTAGTCGAGGCCCCACAGCGCCGAGGCGAAGGCGTTGCTGACGCCGGGCATCCCGCCGCACGACGCCGAGTTCGTTTCGGCCATCGAGATCGGCAGCCCGCGCGCGCGCGCCAGCGCCGCGAGCGGCTTCGCCTCGCGGTTGAACTGGTCCATCAGCTCGGGCGAGAGCAGGCGCGCGACGCTCACCTGCCGGCCGTTGCACGTCGTCTCCGAGTAGTTGTGGACCGTGATCCAGGTGAGGTGCGCGCGCCCCACGCCGTCGATGAACGTCGCGAGGTCGGCCGGATTGCGCCATCCGCAGCAGGTCGCCGGCCCCACCACCCGATAGCGGCGCCCGGCCGGGTCGGCCTGGAGCGCGCGCACGTACGCCAGGAACTCCTTCGCCTGGTCGGCGGCCGCGTAGGTCGGCGCGCGGTACGGCGTGCGGAAGAACAGGTCCGGCTCGTTGCCGGGTTCGAGCGCGAACACCAGCGAGCGCGGGATCTCGCGCGCCACGCCCTCGGTGACCTCGCGCAGCGCCCAGGCCGGCGCGTTCTGCTTCAGATTGAGACCCACGATGAGCCGCCACCCGCTCGTCCGCGCCGCGGCGGCGAACAGCCGGAGGTCCGCGCCGGTCAGCTCCGCGGCGCAGCCGTCCGGATGCGGCGCCTGCGCGCGGGCCCAGCAGCTGTTGTCCTGGCTGTTGCCGCCCAGCCGCAGGATGCCGGCGCCGAGGTTCCGCATCAGGCGGAAGTACCCGGCGTTGGGCGCGCCGCGGGCCCCGAGCGCGTAGACGGGCTCCTCGGCGGGCGACGCGCCGTTGCCCGGCGCGGCGCCCTGGAACGCCCCGATGCCCTGCCCCGCGGTCGAGACCTCGAGGCTGTAGCCGATGAAGTCCCGGGGGATCAGGGTGCCGGGCCGTCCGCTCTCCACCGCGACGGTCGCCAGGCGGGCGGAGCTGTCGGCGGCGGGGCCCTGCGCGGCCGCCAGCCGCGCGTCGGCCAGTCCCAGGGTGGCAGCCCACAGGGCTGCCGCTCCAACGCTGCTCATCCGGTGCATGACGGTCTCCGTGGCCCCCGTCGCAATGACGGGCGGCGACGATGATGTAGCGCGCGGCGGGCGCGCCGTCCAGCCGACGCCCATCGCGCGGACGGGCACCCTGGCGGGACCGCACGCGCGCCCGTAGAAGTTGATGCACGGCGGAAGTGGTCAGCCGCGGGGGCGAGCGAGCGCCATGGACATTCTCCACGCAGTCGGAAACACGTCGCTGGTGCAGCTCGGCGCGGTCGTGCCGGCCGGGGGAGCGCGCATCCTGGTCAAGCTGGAGTGGGAGAATCCCACCGGCTCGATGAAGGACCGCATGGCGCTGGCGGTGATCGCGCGCGCGGAGGCGGACGGCCGCCTCAGGCCCGGCGACACCGTCGTCGAATACACCGGCGGGAGCACGGGCACGTCGCTCGCCCTGGTGTGCGCCGCCCGGCGCCATCGCATCCGGATCGTCACGTCGGACGCGTTCAGCCTGGAGAAGCGGGACCACATGGCGGCCCTGGGCGCCGAGCTGACGCTGGTTCCGAGCGAAGGGGGCCTCACCACCAAGCAGCTGATCCTGGACATGATCGAGGCCGCCCGCGAGCTGAGCCGGGAGCCTCACGCCTACTGGACCGACCAGCTCAACAACCGCGACAGCATCGCCGGCTATCATCCACTGGGTGAGGAGATCTGGGCGCAGACCGAGGGCCGGATCGACGCGTTCGTGCACTCGGTAGGGACGGCCGCATCGCTGCGCGGGGTCGCCGCGGTGCTGAAGCGGCACCAGCCCGGCATCGAGGTGGTCGCCGTCGAGCCCGCCGAGTCCCCGGTGCTGCAGGGAGGGAAGCACGGGCCCCACCACATCGAAGGCGTGGGAGTCGGCTTCGTGCCTCCGCTGTGGGATCCGGCGCTGGTGGACGGGATCGTGGCGATCGGGACGGACGACGCGAAGGCGATGACCCGGCGGCTGGCGCGCGAGGAGGCGCTGTTCGCGGGCACGTCGTCCGGGGCCAACGTGCTCGCCGCGCTGCGGGTGGCGGAGCGGCTGGGGCCCGGGGCCACGGTGGTCACGCTGCTGGTGGACTCCGGCCTCAAGTACCTGAGCACCGACGTCTACCGGAGCGCCAATGGCTGAGACCGGACTGCCGCAGCCGAAGGTCCGTCGGCCGACGCGCGGCGCGCGGCCGGTCCGGCTCGCGCTGGCGGGTGCGCTGCTCGCGGCGGCGCTCCCGGTCGCGGCGCCCGCCCAGGACACGACGTCGGCTCCGGCCACGTGGCGCTACCAGCCGGCCGAGCCCGCGGTGGTCGCGCGGCACGGGATGGCCGCCGCCGACCATCCCGTTTCCAGCCAGGTCGGCGCCGACATCCTGCGGCGCGGCGGCAACGCGATCGACGCCATCGTCGCCGTCGCCTTCGCCCACGCCGTGGTCGAGCCCGCGGCCGGCAACCTCGGCGGCGGCGGCTTCCTGGTGTACCGCCGGCGCGACGGACGCGCGTTCGCGCTCGACTTCCGGGAGACCGCGCCCGCCGCCGCCACGCGCGACATGTACGTCGACACGGCCGGCAAGGTCACCACCGACGCCTGGCTCGGGCCGCGCTCGGTCGGCGTTCCCGGATCGGTGGCCGGCCTGTGGGCGATGCACCGGCGCTTCGGCCGCCTGCCGTGGCGCGACGTCGTGGCCCCGGCGATCGCCCTCGCCAGGGGCGGCCACGTGATCGACCAGCCGCGCGCCGACATGCTGCACGGCGCCCAGGAGCTGCTCGCGCGCTTCGAGTCGGCGTCCCGGGCGTGGCTGCCGGGCGGCCGGCCGTTCGAGGCCGGCGACACGCTGCGCCAGGCCGACCTCGCCGCCACGCTCCAGCTGATCGCCGACTCCGGCGCCGCCGGCTTCTACCGCGGGCGCACCGCGGACCTCATCGTGGACGAGATGCGCCGCACCGGCGGACTGATCACCAGCGCCGACCTCGCGGGCTACCGGGCGCGGTGGCGCAAGCCGCTGCGCGGCCGCTACCGCGGCCACGAGATCATCACCATGCCGCCCGCCTCGAGCGGGGGCGCGACCATCATCCAGGCGCTCAACATCCTCGCGGGCTTCCGCCTCGGTCCCTTCGGCACCGCCCCCGAGCGCCACCTGGTCATCGAGGCCGAGCGGCGCGCGTTCCTGGACCGCAACAGCCTGCTCGGCGACCCGGCGTTCGTCACGATGCCGCTGGCGCGCCTGACGAGCCGGGCCTACGCGGCGCGCCAGCGCCGCACGATCCGCCTCGACCGGGCGACGCCCACCGACGGACTCCCGCTGCCCGAGGGGCCCCACACCACCAACTACGCCGTGGTGGACCGGCGCGGGGACGCGGCCTGCCTGACGACCACGCTCAACCACGGGTTCGGATCGAAGGTGTTCGTCTCCGGCGCCGGGTTCTTCCTCAACGATGAGATGGACGACTTCACCGCGCAGCCGGGCGCCGTCAACACCATGGGTCTCCAGCAGCTGGGCGAGGCCAACACCATCGCCCCCGGCAAGCGGATGCTCTCGTCGATGACGCCGACCATCGTGCTCGACCGGCGCGGCCGCCTCGAGCTGGTCCTCGGCTCCGAAGGCGGCGCGATGATCATCTCGGCGGTACTCCAGGTCATCATCAACGTGGTGGACCACCGGATGGACCTCGCCGAGGCGGTGGCGGCGCCCCGCATCCACCACAACGCGCTGCCGGACTCGGTGGCGATGGAGCCCGCGGGGCTGGCGCCCGAGGTGAAGGCGCAGCTCGAGGCGATGGGGCACCATTTCTTCGCGAACCCGTACTACTTCGCGACGGTCACCGCGGTGCGCATGGGCCGCGGCGGCCTCGAGGGCGTGACCGATCCACGGCTGCCGAGCCGCGCTGCCGGATACTGAGCCGGGACGGCCGGCCGCGCCGCCCTTGGCCGTTCGGCCGCGCCGCTCCTACATTAGCTGACCCACACGCCACCGCGTTCCGCACCAGCCTGGAGACGACCCCGATGCCGACGGTCTCCCGCCCCCGGTCCTTCCTGCTGGCCGCCCTGGGCGCGGCAGCGCTGCTCGCCGCCGCGAGCCCGGCCGCCCGGGCGCAGGTGCCGGACTTCCGCACCATGACGCCGGCCCAGCGCCAGGCGTTCATGGACTCGATCCGGGCCGGCTCGGAGCGGGACCGCGATCGCATGGTCGCGCAGCTCCACCTGCCGGCCCCGCCCGCGCTGCCCCCGGCCGCCGGCGATCCCAACCGCCCGCCGAACACCTTCCAGCGCGCCAATGCGCCGGGCAACAACTGGTACGATTCGGCCGGCAACACCTACGTCCGCTCCGAGTGGGGCAACTGGTCGAACTACGACGAGGCGCGCGCCGGAGAGTACCGTCTCCCCGACCCGCTCGTCACGAGCCGGGGCCGCCGCGTGAGCGACTCGACGACGTGGTGGCGGGTCCGCCGCCCGGAGATCCTCGAGCTGGTGAGCCGCGAGATCTACGGGCGGATCCCCGCCCACACGCCGCCGGTCCACTTCGAGGTGACGCAGGTGGATTCCGCCCGTTATCCGGGCGAGGCGGTGGTCAAACGCGTCACGGGCCGCGTCGACAACTCCGCCTACCCGGCCGCGAAGCCGCGGATCGAGATCACGCTCTACCTTCCGCCGCACGTCACGCGGCCGGTCCCGGTCATGATGGTCGTCTGGGGGGCCTTCTTCGGCTTCGGCCCGCAGGACACCACCAAGCTGCCCGACCGCATCGCCCAGGTGCTGGCCCAGGGCTGGGCGTTCGGCACCGTCAACACCACCGCGATCCAGGCCGACAACGGCGCGGGCCTGGACGAGGGCATCATCGGCCTGGTGAGCCGCGGGCGGCCGCGGAAGCCGGACGACTGGGGCGTGCTGGCGGCCTGGAGCTGGGGGATGAGCCGCGCGCTCGACTATCTCGAGACCGATCCCGAGATCGACGCGAAGCGCGCGGCGATCGAGGGGCACTCGCGCTGGGGCAAGACCGCGCTCCTGGCGGGCGCGCTCGACCGCCGCTGGGCGATCGTGTGGGCGAGCAGCTCGGGCGCGATGGGCGCCTCGCTCGAGAAGCGGAACTGGGGCGAGACGATCGACAACGTCGCCGCCTCGGGCGAGTACCACTGGATGGCGGGGAATTTCCTCAAGTACGCGGGGCACTGGGCGGCGATGCCGGTGGATGCGCACGACCTGATCGCGCTCGTGGCGCCGCGCCCCCTGTTCGTCACCGGTGGAACCCGGGGGGACACGTGGGTGGACACGCACGGCGAGTTCCTCGCCGCCGTGGCGGCCGAAAGCGTCTACCGGCTGCTCGGCGCCCGGGGATTGGGGACGAGCCAGATGCCGGCCGCGGACCAGGGACTGATGGACGGCGAGCTGGCCTTCCGCATGCACGAGGGCGGCCACACCGACATGCTCGACTGGCCGGTGTTCCTGCAGTGGGCCCGGCGCTACTTCGCGCCGACGGCACCGCCACAGGGCGGGCCGGGCGCGCCGCCGGCCGAGATGCGGCGGGCGTTCCGGCTCGACCTGGCGGACTCGACCGCGCAGGCGCGCGCCGTCTTCCAGGGCGTCATCGACACCGCCACCGATCCCGCCGCGAGGGCGGCGGCCCGCCGGGCGATGGCGATCTCGTGGGCCTTCGACGGCGACTGCGCGAATACGGCCAGGTACGAGACGATGGTGATCGCCTACTGGGCGACCCGCGAGCCGGCCGAGCCGCAGAACGCCTTCTACCAGGAGGGCGAGATGGCCGACGAGGCGGCGCGGGTCTGCCTCGACGCCGGCGACCTTGCGGCCGCCGAGCAGTGGTACCGTCGCGGCAACGAGCTCGGCCTCGAGGAGCCGGCGCCGCCGACGCACCCGCGCAGCCTGTGGGCGTTCCGCCTCGCCCACGCGCTGGGCCGGATCGCGGCGCGCCGCGGCGACAGCGCCGAGGCCCGGCGCCAGATCTCCGCCGCACGCGGCATCCTGGACGGCGACTCGGCGATGGCCGCGCAGCAGGAGCGGTTCTTCCCCTACCTCACCGGCTACGTCGCGCTGTACGGCGGCGACCCCGCCACCGCCGAGCGGGAGCTGACGCGCGCGGTGGCGATGCCGGGCAACCAGCGCGACCCGTTCATGCTCTGCCTGCTGGCGATGGCCGAGGAGCGGCTGGGGAAGTCGGTCGAGGCACGGGCGGCGTACCGGCAGGCCTGGGACCTGGCGACGGCGCACAACCCGCCGGCCGCCTTCGTGAGGCCCTACGTGCGCCGGAAGCTCGGCTTGCCCTGAGGCCAGGCCCCACGCGGCGGGGCGCCGACGCGGTACAGGACGCTCGCGTGGGGTGCGAGGTCCACCTGCAGGCGGACCGCCGTGCCGAGCGCGCGCCGCGCCCACAGGTCGCGAACTCGGCGGCCGCCGCTGCCCGCCCCGACCTCGCTCCACGCGAGATCGACGCGCCGCGGCACCGAGTCCAGGTTGAACACCGCCACGTACCGATCGGCGCTCCCCGGCACGCCGGCGCGCCACACCCGCAGGCCTGGCCGCTCGAGGACCTGGCGCGGCTCGCGCCCGCGCTGGTCCACCGCGAGCACCTCGGGGTTGGTGAGCAGCGCGAGGGTCGCCGCATCCAGCGTCGGCAGGTCGCCGCCGACGATGAGCGGCGAGCGGAAGATGCTCCACAGCGTCACCACCGTGCGCTGCTCGTCCGGGGTGAGCCGGGTCGGCTCGCCGCGGCCGGCCGTGTCGGTGAGGCGCAGCCGGCCCAGGGGCAGCATGTCGGCGTCGGGCCAGGCGCGGCGGACTCCGACGAAGCCGGCCCAGTCCCGCGCGTAGTCGAACTGCGCGCGCACCAGCCGCCACTCGTCCCAGAAGTCGTCCGAGATGCGCCACAGCTGCGCGTGGCGCGAGAGGAACCCGGCCGAATCGAGCGGCGCCGGCCCCGGCGAGATGCTGAGCACGATGCGCCGGCCGCTCCGGTCCAGCGCGCGGCGCAGGGCGCGGATCTCGAGCGGCTGGAAGCGGTGGCTTCCCATGTCGTCGGCCTTCACGAAATCCACGCCCCACGAGGCGTACAGCCGCGCGACGGCGTCGTAGTACGCCTGGCCGCCGGGCTTCCGGAGGTCCACGCCCCACATGTCCGGATTCCAGGCGCATCCGTTCGTCGTGTCGGCGACGTCCGCGGCACGATAGGGCGTGCCGGGGATCGGCGTGTTCGACCGGACCGCCTGGCGGGGGATGCCCCGCATGACGTGGATGCCGAACCGGAGGCCGAGGGCGTGCACGTAGTCGGCCAGCGGCTTGAAGCCCGCGCCGTCGGCCGAGGACGGGAACCGGTTCACGGCGGGTACCAGCCGTCCGTACCGGTCCATCGCGAGGGCGGCGCCGGGAGCGTAGTCGTGACCCCGCGCCGTGGGCTGGTACCACTGGATGTCCACCACGACGTACCGGTAGCCGTAGCGGGCCAGATCGCGCGCCATCGCGTCGGCGTTGGCCTTCACCTGGTCCTCGCGCACCGTCGTCCCGTACGCGTCCCAGCTGTTCCATCCCATCGGCGGCGCCGGCGCGAGCGGGCCCGGCTGCGCCGCCGCCGGTGCGGTGGCGACGCCGAGCAGCAGGGCCAGGCCGGGCCACGCACGGGCGGGCCGGCGCAGGGCCGGCGCGACGGAGCGGATGCGCATCGTCGTCCCCCTCCCCCTCCCCTCGCGGCTCCTTGGCCGTTCCCGGCCGCTGCGACCATTATACTGCACGCAACGGGGAGGCCGCGATGAACCAGCGGGAGTTCCTGCGCACCCTGGGCGGCGCGTCGCTCGCCCTGCTGTTCGGCGAACGGGCGTGGGCGCGCTACGCCGCGCTTCCACCCGCCGCTCTGGCCCGGGACGAGGACTTCTGGGCGGCGATCCGCGGCAAGTACCTCCTCACCGCGGACTACGTGAACCTCGAGAACGGCTACTTCCTGATGCAGTCGCAGCCGGTGCTCGAGGCGTTCATCGGGCGGGTGCGCGACGTGAACCTCCGGTCCACCCGCTACATGCGCACCCGGATGGCCGACGACAACGTCGCCGTGCGCGCGCGGCTCGCCGCGATGGGCGGGGTCCCGGTCGAGGAGCTGATCGTCACCCGCAACACCACCGAATCGCTCGACACCGTGATCGGCGGCTTCCGGTGGCAGGCGGGCGACGAGGCCGTGATGGCGGCCCAGGACTACGGAGCGATGCTCGACATGTTCACGCTCGTGGCCCGCCGCCACGGCATCGTCAACCGCGTGGTCTCGCTGCCGATGGACCCGCGTTCCGACGACGAGATCGTGCAGCTGTACGAGAGCGCCATCGCGCCGAAGACCCGGCTGCTGATGATCTGCCACATGGTGAACATCACCGGGCAGGTGCTGCCGGTGGCGAAGGTGGCCGACATGGCTCACCGCCACGGCGTGCAGGTGATGGTGGACGGCGCGCACACCTTCGGCCAGCTCGAGTTCGCGATCCCTGAGCTCCGGGGCGACTACTTCGCCTCGTCGCTGCACAAGTGGCTCGGCAACCCGCTGGGCGCGGGGATCCTGTGGGTCCGCCGCGACCACGTCGCGGAGCTGTGGCCCACCTTCGCCGACCTGAGCGTGCCCGACGACGACATCCGCAAGCTCAACCACACCGGCACCCAGCCGGTGCACACCGTGCTCGCGATCAACGACGCGCTGGACTTCCACCAGGCGATCGGGATCGCCCGCAAGGAAGCCCGGCTCCGCTGGCTGCAGCGCTACTGGACCGACCGGGTGCGGGGCCGGCCCGGCATCACCCTCAACACGCCGAGCGACCCGGCCCGCACCGGCGCCATCGCCAACGTGGGCGTGGCCGGCCTGGAGCCGGCGCGGCTGGCCGAGCTCCTGTTCGACCGCTACCGCATCTGGACGGTCGCCATCGACGCAGCCGGGGTGCGCGGCGTGCGCGTCACGCCCCACCTGTTCACCTCCACCGACGAGCTGGACGCGCTGGTGCGGGCGCTGCGCGAGCTGGCGGCGTGAGACGGCCGTCGCTGCTGCTGCTGGCGGCGTGCACCGCCTGCGCGCCCGCGCGGTTCTCGAAGGGCGAGATCGCGCGCTGGCAGCGCGAGGCCCGGGACGTCACGATCGTCCGCGACGACTGGGGCATCGCCCACGTGCACGGGACGTCGGACGCCGACGCCGTGTTCGGCGTGGAGTACGCCCAGGCCGAGGACGACTTCAACCGCGTGGAGATGAACTACGTCGACGCCCTCGGCCGCGCGGCCGAAACCGAGGGCGCGGCCGCGCTCTGGCGCGACCTCCGGACGCAGCTGTTCGTGGACCCCGATTCGCTGAAGGCGCTGTACGCCGCCAGCCCGCCGTGGCTCAAGGCGCTGATGGACGCGTTCGCCGACGGGCTGAACTTCTACCTCTACCGGCACCCGCAGGTCCGCCCCCGGGTCATCCGGCGCTTCGAGCCCTGGATGGCGCTGAGCTTCACCGAGGGGAGCATCGGCGGTGACGTCGAGCGCGTGGACCTGCGGCAGCTCGAGCAGTTCTACGGCGGCGACGGCGGCCCGGCACCCGCGCCGGGCGGCGACGGGCCCGGGTTTCTCGCCGAGCCCGCCGGCTCGAACGGCATCGCGATCGCGCCCAGCGACGCGCGCGACCGCCACGCCCTGCTCTACATCAACCCGCACACGTCGTTCTACTTCCGCTCGGAGCTGCAGATGGCGAGCGACTCCGGCCTCGACGCGTACGGCGCGGTGACCTGGGGGCAGTTCTTCGTGTACCAGGGATTCAACGCCACCGCGGGGTGGATGCACACCTCCAGCGGCGTGGACGACGTCGACGAGTTCCTCGAGACGGTGACCGGCCACGGCGACCGCTGGTTCTATCGCCGCGGCGACAGCGTGCTGGCCGTGCCCACGCGCCGCATCACGATCCGCTACCGCACCGACACCGGCATGGCCGTGCGCCGGTTCACGGCGTTCTCCACCCGCCACGGCCCCGTCGTCCGGGCGCAGGGCGAGCGGTGGGTCAGCGTCAGCCTGATGCAGGCGCCGGTGCAGGCGCTGACCCAGTCGTATACGCGGACCAGGGCCCGGAACTACGCGGATTTCCGGCGGACGATGGAGCTGCACACCAACTCGTCGAACAACACGATCTTCGCCGACGCCGACGGCGACATCGCCTACTTCCATGCCAACTACATCCCGCGGCGCGACACGGCGTTCGACTGGACCAAGCCGGTGGACGGGAGCAACCCGGCCACCGACTATCACGGCCTGCTGTCGGTGGACGAGACGCCGCACCTGCTCAACCCCAGGGTGGGGTGGATCTACAACTCCAACAACTGGCCCTGGTCGGCGTCCGGTCCGGACAGCCCGCAGCGCGACTCGTTCCCCCGCTACGTGGAGACCGCCACGGAGGAGTCGCCGCGCGGGTACCACGCCCTCCGGCTGCTGACCACCCAGCGGGAGTTCACCCGCGCCTCGCTCACGGCCGCGGCGTTCGACAGCTGGCTGCCCGAGTTCGCGCTCCTCGTCCCGAAGCTGGTGCGCGACTGGGACCGGACGCCCGCCGACAACCCGCTCAAGCTCACGCTGGGCGAACCCATCCACCTGCTGCGGCATTGGGACTTCCGCTGGGACACCGCCTCGGTGCCGACCACGCTGGCCGTGTTCTGGGGCAGCGAGCTGTGGCGCCGCACCGCCCGCGCGGCGCGCGTCAACGGCGTCTCCGTGTACCGCTTCATGGACAGCCTCGCCACGGCGGGTGAGCGCCTCGCCGCGCTCAACGCCGCCTGCGACAGCCTCACCGCGGACTTCGGGACGTGGAAGACCCGGTGGGGTGACGTCAACCGCTTCCAGCGCATCAACGACTCCATCCAGCCGCTGTTCGACGACGCGAAGCCGAGCATCCCGGTGGGCTTCACGTCGTCGCAGTGGGGCTCGCTGGCGTCGTTCGGCGCCCGCGCCTACGGGAACACCAAGCGCTGGTACGGCACCGGCGGCAACAGCTTCGTGGCCGTGGTGGAGTTCGGGGACAGCGTGCGCGCCTGGGCCGTCACGGCCGGCGGCGAGAGCGGCGATCCCGCCTCGCCCCACTTCGACGACGAGGCCCAGCGTTACGTCTCCGGGAATCTGCGGCCCGTCTACTTCTATCGGTCACAGCTCGTGGGCCACACCGAGCGCGAGTACCACCCCGGGAATTGACGCGACGCTGCCCGCCGCTGGGCGGCCTCGGGCCGCCGCGGCCGCCCGTGGCGCCGCCCCGTGAATCCCGAGGGCGACCTTGGTGTATCACGACGCATGACCCGTCTCCGGAGTGCCTACCGCATCGAGCCGGCCCCCGGAGTGTCCACCGACGCCCGATGCAGAAGGGGTTCTGATGCCACCTTTGGGTCAGGCAGCACGTGTGTCCGCGCTGGCGCAGTCCGACACCTCCGCCGTCGTCAAGCGGTTCCACACCGCCGAGCGCCTGCTGGCGTTCGAGAGCGGCCGCATCGAGATCGTGACGCTGGGCGGCCAGTCCATCGGGAAGGCGAGCTACGCCCCCGGCTGGCGGTGGTCCGAGTGCGTCTCGGGGTCGTCCCCGCCCGTGCACGGCGGACCCGAGCCGGTCGGCCTGGTGTTGTCGGGCCGCGCCCGGGTGCGGAGCCAGGAGGGCAGTGAGCTGGACCTGCTGGCGGGGGACGTGTTCCGCACCTCGATCACCGGCGAGTACGACATGTGGGTCGCCGGGCCCCGCCCGTGCGAGATCCTGTACGTGAGCGGGGTGGAGACGCTGATCCGCGCGTTGCGCGGGGGCGCGTGACGGATCCGCCGTCCGGCGGCGGGCGCCCCGGGGTCAGGGGCGTCCCGCGGCCGGCGGCGGCGTAGCGCTCGGCCGGGGCCCGCTCGACCGGCCCCGGCTGGACGACAGACCGCCGCAGGGCGACGCCAACGTCGCCCTGCGGCGGCTTCGTTTCCGACCGGCGACTACTGCGGCGGCCGCGCCGGCGGCTTGGGTGCCGGGGCCTCCTCCGTCGGCAGCGCGGTCGGCGGCGAGGCCGGGGCCTGGGGCTGCGCGCCGGCGGGCGGGACGGCGGGCGCCGTCTGCACCCCCGGCTGCCCGGTCATGCCGGCCGGCGGGCGGAAGAAGAACGGCGGCGGCGTGAGAATCTCGCGCCCGTGGCTCGTCAGGAACGCGCGCACCTCGTTGTAGGCCCGGTGCGGGTTGTTGGGCGAGAACTCGGAGCGGATCCAGGTCTCGTGGTACCAGCGGCTGAACGGCGGATACTCCGCCCACAGCAGCTGGTCCTCCAGCTGCTCGAGCGGCGGCTTGGCCTGCCACGCGATTTGCCACATCTGGGTGGTGTCGGTGGCCGCGAGCGCGTCCGCGAGCTTCAGCGCAGCCCGGGTCTGGCAGGCGTCGAGGAACAGCCCCAGCGCCACGTTGTCGTGGAAGTAGCGGGCCTGGTCGGGCGTCATCTGCGACTCGGCGCGGGCTTCCTGCGCCAGCGCGCTGTCGAGCTGCGGCGCGCGGGCGCGCAGGACCGGCAGCGCGCTGTCGAGCGGGACCTGGGCGAAGAACCCCAGCCGGCGGCCGGTGTCCGGCGGCGTGGCGCGGCCGAGGACCCGGTCGTGCAGTCGGCCGACGAGCTGCTGGATCGCGTTGGAGGCGTTCCACAGCCGCGACGGCACGTCGAACAGGTCGAAGTACCGGCCGTACGTCGCGGCCGCGGCCGCGGCGCCCGCGCCGAAGTACTCGTGGGAGAACCAGCTCACGTAGCGGCCCGCGGGATCGGGCGCGGCGAGCGCCCCCGCCGCGTTCCACGTGATGTCGGCGATCATCCGCACGCCCATCACGTACTCGCGGACCTCGGACATGTTGACCAGCATGTACTCGGTGGCGCCCGCCTGCACGATCTTCTGGAACTCCGCGCCGATGGTGGCCGGCGCGACGGTGCTGACGTTCTGCTTGCTGAGGTTCCCGCCCAGGTAGGCCAGGTGGTAGTACACCCCGTGCTTCCACCGGCCGAGGCTGGTGGGCAGCCCGCGCATGTGGCCGTCGTTGTCGTCCGGCCAGACGATGATCACGTCGGAGGGCAGGTCGAAGGTCTCGGGATGCTGCTGGTAGGCCGGCAGCATCTCGGTGTACATCGTGAAGTGGAACAGGGGCGTCTTGCCGGGCGGCAGCAGCTCCCGGACCATGTTCACCTGGTCGGTGATGACCTCGTGGAACACCTTCGCCCGGTCCTCGTCGGTGAAGCCCTGCGGCCACACGTAGCCGCGGTCCTCGGTGTTGCGCATCCCGACCGGCCAGATCACGTCGAGGTGCCGGTTCTCCAGCACGCCCGCCTTCCAGAAGGTGAGCATCCCGTCCCGGTTGTTGAACCAGTCGTACTCCGGCCGCACGCCGCGCTCGGCGGCGAGGTTGAAGCGCGTCAGGCCGAACGGATTCGAGACCAGGATGTCGTAGTGATGCGAGGTGTAGTAGAGGCCCCAGTCGCTGGCCAGCTCCTGCACCTCGTAGCGGCGGTGCACCCGGGTGTACGGCGCGACCATGTTCATCCGCAGCCGGAGCGCGGTCTCGAAGAACCTCTTGTACCAGTCGAGCGGCACGTCGCCGAGCTGCGAGGGGTAGCCCCGCTCGTCGAACGGCCGCGGCAGGATGTCCTCGTCGTCGTGGAAGAAGCCGCGGTAGCGGAAGGTCGGCGGCCCCTGGACGTAGCGGATGGCCCTGAGCACGAGCGGGTCGTGGTGCTCCGGCCGGGACCCGGTCCACAGGTACAGCGGGTCGATGCCCAGCCGCTCCGACAGCGTGTAGGCGGCGAAGGCGGTGCCCCGCGGGTTGGACCCCACCAGCCACACGGTCTTCGGGGTGGTGACGATGCGGTAGGCCTCCCACTGCCCGGCCATCCCGCGCACGTCCACGTCCTTGGGCAGCGGGGCCGATCCCAGCGTCACCAGCCGGATGGCGACGCGGCCGGCGCTCGCGGTGTCCACGATCGGGGGCTGCCAGCCGCTGATCCGCTCGATGTCGCCGGCCAGGAAGGTCGCCGCCTGGCGCACGTTGAGCGGCTCGCCCGGCGACAGCACGATCTCGGCGCCGCCGCCGCCGCCGGCCAGCACGACGTCGTTCGCCGCCGCCGGCCCGGTCTGGACCCAGGTGCCGCGCACCGGCCCCGACCAGGGGGCGGGGGCGGCGGCGGGGACGGTCTGAGCGGCCGCCGCCGCGGCGAGGAGGGTGAGGGATGCCAGGAGGACGGGCGTTCGGCGCAGGCTCATAGGGGTCGCTCGCGACTGGAGGGAAAGGTCGTCCGGCGACGCGGCGCTCGCGGTCGGGCGCCACGGGCCGAGTGATAAAGTCACAAGACCTCTACAATTTCCGCCCGGCGGCGCGAAGCGCAACCCCGAATCCCGCCCGGGGGGACGGGCATTCCCGGCGGGCGCCGGGCCGCGGGCCGGCTCAGCAATCGATTACGACCTTGATGCCCTCCCGCCGCTGCGCCACCGCGAACGCGCGGCCCACCTCCGCCAGCGGGAAGTGGTGCGTGACCTGCGAGCGCACGTCCACCCGCCCGCTTTCGACCAGCGCGATGGTGCGCGGGTAGGTGTGCTTCATCCGGTGCACCACCCGGATCGCCAGGTCCTTGCGCCTCGCCGTGGACGCGGTGAAGGTGGTCCGGTCCTCGCACGGGATCCCGATCAGGATCGCGCGGCCTCCCGGCTTCGCCGCGGCGACGGCGGCCTCCACCGCCTCCGGGTCGCCGGCGGCGTCGAAGGCCACGTCCACGCCGCGGCCGCCGGTGGCCCGGAGGATCCCCTCCACCTCCCGGCCGCCCTCGGCTGCGAAGGCCGTCGCGCCGAACCGGCGCGCGGCTTCGAGCCGGTGGGCCACGGCGGGGAGGTCGGTCGCGAAGACGCGGGCCGCCCCCGCCGCGCGGGCCAGCTGGATCACCGACAGGCCGATGGTGCCGCAACCGAACACGCCGACCGTGGTCCCCGGCTTCACCTCGCCGAGGTCCACCGAGTACAGCGCCACGCCGAGCGGCTCGAGCATCGCCCCGTCCGCGTCGGAGAGCGACGCGGGCAGCGCCACGAGGCAGCGCTCCGGCCAGGCCACGTAGCTCCGCAGCGCGCCGTCCTGGGGCGCGTGGCCGGCGAACCGGAGGGCGGCGCACAGGTTGACCTGGCCCTGCTCGCAGAACTCGCACCGGCCGCAGGTCTGCGCCGGGTCGATGGCGACCCGCTGCCCGCGTCGCTCCCCGCTCTCGATCACGCCGGCGCACTCGTGGCCGAGCACGAGGGGTACCTCGATCCGGTCGTCCCCGATCCTGCCCTCCTGCCACCAGTGCACGTCGGAGCCGCACACCCCGACCGCCGTCACCCGCACCAGCGCCTCGCCCGGACCGGGCGTCGGCACCGGCTCGTCGTGGAGCCGGAGGTCGCCCGCGCCGTGAATGCGTGCCACCTGCATGCCGCCGTCCTTCCCGTGGAGCTTCGCCGGCCGGCGCCGCGGCGTCCCCGCGGCCTGCCGTCCGGTCCATATCTAGCCCTTCCGGAATCGGTGTCAAACGCCGTATCGTTGCGCGGCGCCGGGGCAGGGCGCGAAACGGCTTCGGAGGGGGAGCGCCGTGGGCGAGCGGTTCGAGACGATCATCCTGATCGGCCGGCCGGCGGCCGGCAAGAGCGAAGTCATCGACTTCCTCAAGCACACGGGCGAGCCGGAGCGCTCGCGCCGCTTCCACGTCGGCCCGTTCGTGGAGCTCGACGACTTCCCCTTCGTATGGGAGACCTTCGAGATCGACGACCTGCTCGAGCGCCTCGGCCAGAGCCGCCTGTTCACGACCAGGGACTACTTCTTCAAGGGCGAGCACCTCTGGAACCTGTTCATCGAGAGGATCAACCTCGAGTTCCGGAAGCTGCTGGCCAGGGATCCGGCGTTCACCGCCACCCATACGGCCCTGGTCGAGTTCTCCCGCGGCGGCGAGCGCGGATTCGCCGAGGCCTTCGCGCACCTCGCCGACGAGATCCTGAGCCGCGCCGGCATCGTCTACATCAACGTCTCGTACGAGGAGTCGGCGCGGAAGAACCGCCGGCGTTTCGATCCCGCCCGGGCGGATTCGATCCTCTACCACTCGCTCCCCGACGAGAAGATGGAGCGCTACTACAAGACGAACGACTGGGAGCGGCTCTCCGGCGGGAAGCCGACGGGGCGGATCCGGGTTCGCGGCTTCGACGTGCCGTTCGCGGTGTTCGACAACGAGCCGGAGAAGACCGACGACCCGAGGAAGCTCGGGCCCGCGCTCGAGGAGGTCTTCGGCCGGCTCTGGAGCCTGATGCACACCCCGCAGGCCGGGTAGGAGCCGCCCGATGGCCAACCCGCTGGGGCACAGCCGCGCCTTCCGCACGCGCCGGTTCCTGAACTGGTTCCCGCTCGGGCTGACCTACGCGACCTTCTACATGGGCCGCTACAACCTGAACGTGTCCGGCGCGAGGATGATGGACTACTTCCACCTCTCGAAGGCGCAGTTCGGGACCATCGCGACCGCGGGCTTCTGGACCTACGCCCTGTCCGTGCTCGTCAACGGCCCGCTGTCGGACCGGATCGGGGGGAAGAAGGCGATCCTGATCGGCGCCGCCGGCACCGCGGTTCTGAACCTCGTGATCGGGCTCCTGTTCCTCAGCGGCTGGCAGACCAAGGTCGTTCTGGGGATGTCGCTGCTGTTCGCGGCGAGCCAGTACTTCCAGTCGTTCGGGGCGATGTCCATCGTGAAGGTCAACGCGCCGTGGTTCCACGTGCGGGAGCGCGGCGTCTTCGGCGGGATCTTCGGCGTGATGATCTCGAGCGGCTACCTGCTGGCCCTCACGGTCGGCGGCTGGATACTCGCCGCGTTCGCCTGGTACTGGGTCTTCCTCATTCCCGCCGCGGCGATCGCGGCGATGGGGGTGATCGACCATTTCGTCGTGAAGGACACGCCGGCGCAGGCGGGCTTCGCCGATTTCGACACGGACGACGCCACGGCCCACGACGCCGACCGCGAGCGGCCGGTGGACTGGCACCACCTCGCCACCCGGGTCTTCTCGAATCCCGTGATCATCACGCTGGCGGTCGCGGAATTCTGCACCGGATTCGTGCGGCAGGGCCTGATGCTGTGGTTCGTGCCGTTCCTCAAGCAGGTCCATCACATTGCGGAAGGCACCTTCCTCTTTTCCCTCGCCGGGACCGGCGTCACGGTCGGCGGCGTCGCGGGCGGGCTGCTGGCGGGATACATGTCCGACCGCTGGTTCCAGTCACGACGCCCGCCGGTCGCGTTCATCTTCTACTTGGCCCAGATGGTGTGTCTGTTCGTCCTGGGACGGGCCGCGACGCCGGCGGTCGCGGCGTTCATGATCGGCTTCACCTGCATGTGGATCTTCGGCGTGCACGGGATGCTCACCGGCACGGCCTCGATGGACTTCGGCGGGTCGAAGGGGGCGGCCACGGCCGCGGGGATGCTGGACGGCGTGCAGTACCTCGCGTCGGGACTCACGGGGTTCCTGCTCGGCCACTTCCTCGACAAGCTGGGCTGGAGCGCCTGGACGTGGATGATCATGCCGTTCTCGCTGGTGGGCGCCCTGCTCATGACGCGGCTGTGGAACGAAACGCCGCTGCGCCGGAGCGCGGACGGTGCCACGGCGGCCGCGCACTAGCGCGGCCGCGCGGAGGTCTCCGGTCGGCACCGCGTGGTGGAGAGGCTCGCGCGGCGAGTGGTACGTCGTCGCCCAGGTGCTGCTGATCGCCCTCGTGCTCTTCGGTCCACGCTCGCCGGCGGCCTGGCCGGCGTGGGGGCCGGCCGGGCTGCGGCAGGTCCTCCGGTTCGCCGGCGCGGGGCTGATGGTGGCCGGTGCCCTGCTGTTCGGCTGGGGCGTCTGGGCCCTCGGCCGGGCGATCACGCCCCTCCCCCATCCCAGGGCCGGCGCGGCGCTGGTTTCCTCCGGCCCCTATGCCTTCGTGCGACACCCCATCTACGGCGGCCTCGTGCTCCTGGCCCTCGGCTTCGCCGCCGGGATCCAGGACTGGCTGGCGCTGGGCTTCGCCGCCCTGCTCGTCGTGCTCCTCGACGTCAAGTCGCGTCGCGAAGAGCGCTGGCTCGAGGAGCGGCATCCGACCTACGCCGACTACCGCCGACGCGTGCGGAAGCTCATCCCCTTCGTCTACTGAGCCCCGCCCCGCGCGCCCCGGGGGGCCGCGCCGGCCGGCACCCCCGGAGATGGCGTCGCCGCTGAGGGACGGGGGGACGCTGGACACCCGACCCGGCCCATGTCAGTATTCGCGCTTCCCAAGACCCGGAGCAGCAGCGATGAGAGCCTCCGCTTACGCGTTGGCGGCCGCCCTGTGCGCGGCCCCGGCGCTGGCAGTTGCGCAGAACCCGGTGTCCGACGCGTACCGCGGCCAAGAGGAGCGGGCCGCGCGGATCATCACGGCGGCGCTGGAGATGTTCCCCGCCGACAAGTACACGTACAGCCCGACGAAGGAGCAGATGTCGGTCGCCGCGATCGCGGTGCACCTGGTGGAAGATGGCAACTACTGGCTGTGTTCGCGGGCGTCGGGCGTCGCCGAGCCGCAGCGCACCAAGGTGGACACGACGGCGACGAAGGACGCGCTGCTCACGGCGCTCCGCACCAGCTTCGACTTCTGCCGCACGTCGGCCGCGGGCCTGACGGACGCGCAGCTCGCCGACTCGGTCCAGTCGTTCGGCCCGCGCAAGACCACGCGCGCCAACATGCTGCTCATCACCGTGGGGGATTGGGCCGACCACTACAGCCAGCTGGCGAACTACCTGCGCCTGAACAACATGGTGCCGCCGACGGCGCGGCGGGGGCAGATGTAGCAGAAGCTGGGATTGGGAATGGGGGGCTGGGGCTTGGGGCCCCACCCCTCAAACCCCAACACCAAAACCCCGTCCTCGATGCCGAGGCCCACCTTCTTCCCCCGCGCTCAGGCCTTCCGGGCGTGGCTCGACACCCACCACGCCACCGCGCCCGAGCTGCTGGTCGGGTTCCACAAGGTCGGGTCCGGCAAGGCCTCCATCACCTATCCCGAAGCGCTGGACGCCGCGCTGTGCTACGGCTGGATCGACGGCGTGCGCACGAGCCGCGGCGCCGGGAGCTACACCATCCGCTTCACGCCCCGGCGCCGCGACAGCGTCTGGAGCGCCGTGAACCTGCGCCACGTCCGCCGGCTGACGGCCCTCGGCCTGATGCGGCCGGCCGGCCTGAAGGCGTTCCGCGCGCGGAACCGGAAGAAGACCGGGCGTTACTCGTTCGAGAACCGTCCACGCGCCCTCGCGCCCACCTATGCGAGGACGTTCAAGGCCAACCGCCGCGCGTGGGCGTGGTTCGAGACCCAGGCGCCGTGGTACCGCCGCACCGCCGCCTGGTGGGTCATGAGCGCCAAGCGCGAGGAGACGCGGCTCCGCCGGCTCGCGACGCTGATCGCCAGCTCCGCGAAGGCCACGAAGGTGCCGCCGCTGATCCCGTCGTCGAAGGAGCGCCGCGCGGCGCACGTCTAGCCGCATTCCGCACCGGAACGCTCGGAAAAACCGCCGCACCGCTCTTGTCTGCCGCCTGCCGGATGCGCAGGTTCGGGCAGGCGCGCCGTTCCCGCGCCAGGGAGGAGCCCCGTCATGGCCGGGAGACGGAACGCCGCCGCGATGCGGGCAGTGATCGCCCTCGTGGCCCTGCTCGCCGGATGCACGGAAACCAGCCTGGGCTATCCCGGCGAGTGGAACGTCCCCGTGCTGGCCACGGCGACCGACGGCCTCGCGTTCACCGTGTCCGCCAACGATTTCACCTTCGACCAGAGCTACGTCTGCCCGGCGCGCGGGGACTCGGTGAACGTGAGTCTCGTGGTGAGCAGCTATGCGGGCGGCAGCGCGCTGATCGAGATCAGCGACTCGAGCGGCGTCAAGCTCGTGCAGCTGCCGGTGACCCAGAACATCGTGGCGGCCCAGGGTCGGTCGAGCGTGCTCGGAACGCCGCCCTTCACCGTCCACTTGCAGTTCACACGGTTCCACGGCTTGCTCGTGCTCGGCGTCGGCGCGAGCGCCCAGTGACGGCGCACCAGCCCACGGCGGTCCAGTGACCAGACGGGCTCCGGTACCCGGCGGCCACCCGCCGGCCCCGCGGGAGATCGCGAAGATGCTCGGCCGGTCGCGCGCGCGGTGGGAGCGCCTGCGCGCCGACCTGGTCGCGGCGCTCGGCCCGCTCGCGGACACCTGGGGGTACTCCAAGGCCACCGGCCGGTGGTTCCTGCAGCTCAAGCGGAAGCAGCGGACGGTGGTCTACCTGGTGCCGCAGCGCGGACATTTCCTCGCCTCGTTGGCGCTCGGTGAGAAGGCCTGCCGCGCGGCGAAGGCGAGCGGGCTGCCCGACTCGGTGCTGGCGCTCATCGAGCAGGCTCCCCGGTACCCCGAGGGGCGTGGCGTGCGGCTCGAGGTCCGGAACGCCGGCGACGTAGGCGCGGTCGAGGCCCTGGCTTGCCTCAAGATGGCGCACTGACGGCCTCCGCCGGCCGTGCGGCCCCGGCCGTGGCGCCGTGACGGGTCGCCTTTCCGAGCCGAAGTCCCTATAATTCGTTCGAGGCCCGCGCCGGGTTCCGGCTCGGGCCGTTTCCCCCTCACACAGCGTCACCGCACGATCCGGAGTCGCGCATGCGCTCGCCACGCACCGACGGGCCCGGGGTGTCGTCCACGACCGCGACGACGGACCCCGGCATCGAGATTCGAGGACCGGTGACGGCGGAGCACGCCGGCGTCCTGACGGACGGCGCGCTGCGCTTCGTCGCCACCCTCGCCCGCCGGTTCGACGCCCGCCGGCGGGAGCTGCTGGCGGCGCGGAGCGCGCGGCAGCGGGAGATCCAGGACGGCCGGATGCCCGACTTCCTCGCCGAGACGCGGCCGGTCCGCGCGCGCGAGTGGACGGTGGCCCCGATCCCGGCCGACCTCGCGGACCGGCGGGTCGAGATCACCGGGCCGGTGGACCGGAAGATGATCATCAACGCGCTGAACTCCGGCGCGCGGGTGTACATGGCGGACTTCGAGGACGCGCACTCGCCCACCTGGGCCAACACGCTCGACGGCCAGGTCAACCTCCGCGACGCGGTGCGCGGCACCATCGCGTTCACCAGCCCCGAGGGCAAGCGGTACGGGCTCGCCGAGCGGATCGCCACGCTGGTGGTGCGCCCGCGCGGCTGGCACCTGGTGGAGAAGCACCTCCTGGTGGACGGCGCCCCGGTCTCGGGCTCGCTGTTCGACTTCGGGCTGTACTTCTACCACAACGCCGAGGCGCTGATCGCGAAGGGCACCGGGCCGTATTTCTACCTGCCGAAGATGGAGAGCCACCTCGAAGCGCGGCTGTGGAACGACGTGTTCGTGGCGGCGCAGGATGCGCTGGGCATCCCGCGCGGCACCATCCGCGCCACGGTGCTGATCGAGACGATCCTGGCCGCCTTCGAGACCGACGAGATCCTGTGGGAGCTGCGCGACCACTCGGCCGGCCTCAACTGCGGCCGGTGGGACTACATCTTCAGCTTCATCAAGAAGTTCCGGCACCGGCCCGATTTCGTCCTGCCCGACCGCGCCTCCGTCACCATGGACCGTCCGTTCCTCCACGCCTACGTGCAGCTCGTGATCCGCTCCTGCCACCGCCGCGGCATCCACGCGATGGGCGGCATGGCGGCGCAGGTGCCGATCAAGAACGACCCGGCGGCGAACGCGGCCGCGCTGGACAAGGTGCGCCAGGACAAGCTGCGGGAGGTGAAGGCCGGGCACGACGGCACCTGGGTGGCGCACCCGGGCCTCGTCCCCGTCGCGCTCGAGGCCTTCGACGCCGGGATGCCGCGCGCCAACCAGATCGCGCGGCCGCTCGACGACGTGACCGTGACGGCGGCCGACCTGCTCGCGGTGCCGCCCGGCGAGATCACCGAGCGCGGGCTCCGGACCAACGTGGACGTCGGCATCCAGTACCTGGAGGCCTGGCTCCGCGGCACCGGCTGCGTCCCGATCTACAACCTGATGGAGGACGCCGCCACCGCGGAGATCTCGCGCACCCAGGTGTGGCAGTGGGTGCGCCACGGCGCCAGGCTGGCCGACGGGCGGCGGGTGACGCCGGAGCTGGTGCGCGGCACCATCGCCGAGGAGCTGGAGAAGATCCGCGGCCTGCTGGGCGCGCCGCGCTTCGACGGCGGCCGGTTCGACCTCGCCGCGGGGCTGTTCGACCAGATGATGACGGGCGGCGAGTTCGCGGAGTTCCTGACGCTCGTCGCCTACGACCACCTCGACTGACCGGGGAACCGCATGGACAGGTCCGCGTTCGTCCAGAAGCTGCAGCACCGCTGGGCCACCGACCCGCGCTGGGCCGGCATCACGCGCCCCTACACGGCCGACGACGTGTGGCGGCTCCGGGGCACGGTGGAGATCGAGCACTCGCTGGCGCGGCAGGGCGCGGCCCGCCTGTGGCGGCTCCTCGAGGAGCCCGGGTGCGTCGCCGCGCTGTCGGCGATGACCGGGAACCAGGCGGTCCAGGAGGTGCGCGCGGGCCTCAAGGCCGTGTACCTCAGCGGCTGGCAGGTGGCCGGCGACATGAACGACGCGGCCCAGATCTACCCGGACCAGAGCCTGTACCCTTCGAGCAGCGTGCCCAACCTGATCCGGCGCCTCAACAACGCGCTGATCCGCGCCGACCAGATCCACCACCTCGCCGGCGACGACAGCATCCACTGGATGGCGCCCATCGTGGCGGACGCCGAAGCCGGCTTCGGCGGGGCCCCGCACGCCTTCGAGCTGATGAAGGCGATGATCGAGGAGGGGGCGGCGGGCGTGCACTTCGAGGACCAGCTGTCGTCGGTCAAGAAGTGCGGGCACCTCGGCGGCAAGGTGGTGGTTCCGACCCGGGAGTTCGTCGCCAAGCTGGTGGCCGCGCGGCTCGCCGCGGACGTGTGCGGCGTGGACACGATCCTCATCGCGCGGACCGACGCGCTGTCCGCCAACATCCTCGCCAACGACATCGACCCCTACGACCGCCCGTTCCTCACCGGCGAGCGGACCCACGAGGGATTCCACTACGTGCGCTGCGGCCTCGAGGCCGCCGTGGCACGCGGGTGGGCTTATGCACCGTACGCCGACATGATCTGGTGCGAAACCGCGACGCCCGACCTGGGCGAGGCGCGCGAGTTCGCCGCGGGCATCCACGAGAAGGTCCCGGGCAAGCCGCTGGCCTACAACTGCTCGCCGTCGTTCAATTGGAAGAAGCACCTCACCTCCGAGCAGATCGAGGGCTTCCGGGAGGAGCTGGCGGCGATGGGATACAAGTTCCAGTTCGTGACCCTGTCGGCGTTCCACGCCAACAACCTCGGGATGTTCACCCTCGCCGTCGAATACCGCGACCGCGGGATGGCCGGCTACGCCGCCCTCCAGTCGCGCGAGTTCGACGCGGAGCGCGAGGGGTACGAGGCCCTGAAGCACCAGTCGTTCGTCGGCGCCGGCTACTTCGACGAGATCACCACGCTGGTGACCGGCGGCCACTCCTCGACCCTGGCGATGGAAGGCTCGACCGAGGCCGCCCAGTTCACCGAGGTGGTCCACCCCAAGCACCGGGTGCCGGGCACGCGGATGACGCCCCCGAGCCGGGTGTAGGGCCCGGACCGGCGACGGTCATGAGCGGCAGCGCCGCGACGCCCCGGCCGGCATTCCCGATGCGCCCCATCGGCACCGTCCGCTCGCCCTACACCGACAGCACCCAGGTGCCCAGGGGCCCGGGCGCGAAACACGAGGCCGAGGGCGTGCTCGAGATCGAGCCCGAGTTCGAGCCGGGCCTCGCGGACGTCGAAGGCTTCAGCCACCTCATCGTGTTGTGGGTCTTCGACCGGGCCGAGGCCCCGAGCCTTCTCGCCACGCCACCCACCGACGACCGGCCGCACGGCGTGTTCGCCACCCGCTCGCCCGCCCGGCCCAACCCCATCGGCCTGACGGTGGTCCGGCTGCTGCGGCGGGAGGGACGGCGCCTGCTGGTGCACGGCCTCGACATGCTCGACCGCACGCCGATCCTGGACATCAAGCCCTACCTCTCGAGCGTGCCCGCCGCCGAGCTGCGCCGCGGCTGGATGGCCGAAGCGGAGGAGCGGCGGGCGCGGGGAGCGAGCGAGCCACCGGGAGACTAGAACGCGGGGGCCGCCGGACGGCGACCCCCGCGCTCCTTCGTGGACCGGTCTCAGGCCAGGCGCGTCATCGTACGATCACCGTCGCCGTGCCGTTCACCCCTTCACTGGTCGCGGTGAGCGTCACCGTGCCGCTGTGCGCACCCCGCAGCAGGATCCAGTTGTACGCCGCCTGCGTCACCGACACCAGGCTCGAATCGCTCACCGTCCAGCTGATGGTCCGGCCGGTCAGGATCAGGCCCTGCGCGTTGTAGGGCGTCGCCATGGCGACGGCGCTGTCGCCCACCGAGATCGTCTGGGTCAGCGGCGAGATCGCGAGGCTCGCCACCGGGCCGTTCGGCACTCCGCCGCAGGTCGTGTCCGCGCGCGTGCTGTCGCAGCCGCCCCCGCCGCCCCCGCCGCCCCCCCCGCCCCCACCCGTGCCCGCGGTGTCAATGGTCATCAGCAGGTCTATCCGCGTCTGGCCGCCGACCGTGACCACGCCCGACCCTACGCCGACCCTGTGCGCGAACGCGGGATCTGCGGCGGCCACGACGTATGAGCCCGCCGGCAGATACGCGACGGTGTAGTGACCCTGTGCGTCACTGTGACCCGTCCCCAGGGGGACGTTGGTCGACAGCAGCGTACCGACCTGCCGGGAGACGGTCACGGCGGCATTCACGAAGGGGATCGTGTCGCCTTCGATGGAGGTGGTGGTGACCGTGCCCGTGATGCTCCCGGTGGCCGCTTCGTTCACCGCCCGAATGACGGGAGAGAAGTAGAACCCGCCGGCGCCATCGTCGAGGAACGTGCGGCCGACGTCGAAGTCGAGGACGATCTGCGCCCCGGCGCCGGTCACGGCGAGCGGCTGCTCGACCAGCGCGTACAGGGACAGGTCGCCGGAAATGGGCCAGTGCACGGTGGCCTGCGCGCCGCCGGTCGTCACCACACTCGAGCGGCCGGTGTTGATCACCACCCGTACGGCAGCGTACTGATCCGCCGGCAGCTCGGCCTCGCCGAGCAAGGCGGCGGAGCCGCCCTGGAAGTCGAGCAGGTTGAAGGTCCGCTCCGGGGTCGCGATGGTAACCCAGCTCGCGGGGTTGAGGCCGGTCGTGTCGGTCGACGCCGAGGCCTCGATGCGCGCGATGTAGACGTTCACCTGCGAGATCGAGCCGAACGGAAACGGCGAATCCGTGAGGTACACGCGGGTGCGGCCGGAGCCGCCGGTGGTGGCCGCGTCGCTGCACGCGATGGCCGCGAGCGAGGCCGCGGCGAGAATCAGGCGCTTCATGTGGTTCGCTCCGGGATCGAGAAGAGCTGCTCTTCCCTGAAACGATCCAGTCCCCCGGGTTCTGTCACCGCGCCGCCCGCAGGTCCAGGACCCAGCGCTGTCCCGGCTCCGAGGGGACCAGCGCGCGGGTCGCGGCGGGCCCGATGCCGACCGCGATCCGGCCGATCGTGGCCGGCACCCGCACGACGTAGCTGGCGGTCGCACCGGAATCGTTGACGATCCGGAGGCCGTCCGGCAGCACGACCAGCTCCGCGCTCCCCCGGCCGCCGCTCACGGCGGCGGAGGCCACGGCCCGGTCCGTCGTCTCGACCGTGAGCGTGCCCGCCGCCTGGGTCCGGGCGACGCGCAGAACGAATGACCCCGAGGCGGGGCTGAAGGTCACCGCGCCGGCGGTGGGGTTCGCCGCGGCCGGCGGGATCGCGGCCGGCTTCGGCGTCCCGGCCGCGGCGGCCCACAGCGCGTGCGCGGCCTGGACGATCCACGCCCGCACCGGCGCGACGCCGACGGCGGCGAGGGCGAGCACGGCGATTGCGGCCGCCACTCTCCAGCGCACGAGGGCCCGACGCCGCGCCGCGCGGGCGATCCGCTCCGCGGGGAACGCGATCGGCGGCACCGGCGGGTCGGCCTCGCGCAGCAGCGCGCTGAGGCGCCGGGCGCGCGGCTCCGCGAGATCGGACTGATCCTGGCTCACCGTCCTGCCTCCTCGTCGAGATCCAGATGCCGCGCCAGCTTCTCGAGCGCGCGGGCGATCATCGTGCCCACGGACTGGGTCGTGGTCCCCACCGCCGCGGCGATCTCGCGGTGCATGAATCCCTCCTCGCGCATCAGCAGCACCGCCCGTTCCTTCGGCCCCAGCGCCGCGAGCGCCTCGCGGACCCGGCGCCGGGTCTCCGCCCGCTCCAGCGCCGCCGCCGGGTCCGGCGGAGCATCGCCCATGGGCTGCCGATCGGGCCGCTCGCGGACCAGCGCCAGCCGGCGCCGCGCGCTGCGCATCGCATCGAGCGCGATGGTCGTCGCCACGCGGAACAGCCACCCCCGCAACTGCGAGTCGTCGGCCGGTGGCCGCTCGGCCAGCCGCACGAACGCGTCCTGGACCACGTCCTCGGCCAGATCCGGGTCGCCGGTGAAGCGGGCGGCGTACCGGTACAGCTCCTGGTGGTGCCGCGCGAACAGCTCCGCGAGCTGCATCGCCTCAGAACGCCACGCGTATGCCGGCCAGCGGGAGGAACGGCACCCCCCGGTCGAATCGGTCGCACACCCCGCCGCCGATCGGGACCAGCAGCGGCGGATGGCCCACGGTGCATGACGCCACGCTCCCCGTGTACGTGATCGCGTTGGCGCGGTTCAGGACGTTTCGCAGCTGGGCGAACGCGCCGAACTGCACCTTCCCCACCGCCCGCGACCAGTCCACCAGGAGGTCCACCGCCGCGTACTTCGGCCCGCGGGCCGCGTCCGGCCCCTCGATGTACACGGCCGCCGTGTCCGAGAGTGCGCAGGTGCCGCACGGTCCCAGGAGGAACCGTGAGAATGGCGCGCCGCTGGCCCACGTGGCCGCGGCGCCGAGGCGCAGGGCGCCGCTGACCCGCACCATGCCGGTGAGATCCACCACCTGGCGCCGGTCGGCGGGCGACGGGTAACGGTACCAGATCGGGAACATCGCCGACGCGGCCGTGATGATCGAGACGCCGTAGGTGTAGGAGCCCGAGACCGTCCAGCGGCCCGCCAGCCGCCGGACCGACAGCTCGACGCCGCGCGCGTCGTTCACCGCGCTCACCAGGATCGGACGGCTGGCCGTCAGCAGTCCCGGGCCCGGCTCGGGCACGGCCATGCCCGTGGTGTGGCGCACGTAGGCGTTGGCCGCGGCGACCCAGGTGCCGCCGAGTCGCGCCTCGACGCCGGTCGTCGCGATGTCCGCGCGCAACGCCGGAATCGTGTCGGCGGCGAGCAGCCACACGTCCGTCAGGTACAGGTCGGGCCCGATGCTCGGTCCCGCCGGCGCGAGCGCCTGCGTGTACTGCCACGAGCGCTCGGCCGCCGCCGTGAAGCTCAGCGGCAGCCCCGCCGGCTCCACGCGCAGGGCGAGCTTGGGTGCCAGGCCCCACCGGTCGGCGTTGAGGACCGCCGGATGCGACTCGGCGCGGACTCCCGCCTCGAGCGTGACGCGCCGGCCGAGCCGTTGCCGCCGCTCGGCCCACGCCGCGAAGGTGTTCAGTCCCCGCTCCAGGAGCAGGGTGTCGGGAAGCACGACCACCGGATACGGGCGCGGAAACTGGCCGACGTAGTGCTGCCTCAGCGCCGCGATCTGGAGGCCGAACGTCCACTCGCCGCCGGCGTCGGCGCCCGGCGGCATGAACTCGGCCGACCCCGTGAGCACCGAAACCCCGTTGCGCGTGGGCCCGTGCGACGGCACGTCGGCCGCCGCGGGCCCCGGCACCGCGAGGGGCTGGATCGCGCCCGCGAACCGGCTCCCGCCCAGGGTGTAGCGGGCTCGCCAGCCCGCGAGCGGCGCGAGCAGCGTGACCCGGCCGAGCTGGTTGCCCCAGGTGCCCGCCGTGGATCTCAGCAGCTGCCGTACCTGCCCGTGGACGCCGTCCTCCTCCACGAGCCCGCTCGCCTCGAGCGCGTAGCCGTGGCCCAGGTCGGCGTTGAACCGGGTGGTCAGGTCGTAGAAGTCGTAGGGAATCCACGTGCCGCTGTCGGCGCCCAGCGCCTCGGCGAGCCGCGTGGCCAGGTCCGCCCAGGACCGCCGGGCCGCCATCGTCAGGCCCATGCGGCCGTCGGCGGCGCCCCAGTCGCTTGCGGCGTGGGCGCTCACGAGCGACAGCTCGCCGAGTCCCCGCAGCCCCGGTGTCGCCGCCCGGGACTCGATGTCCACCACGCCCGCCGCGCCCTCGCCCAGCGACAGCGACCGCGCGCCAGGCAGGAAGGCGGCGACGCCCACGGCGTCCGGATTGACGCCGGCGAACAGGCCCACGGCGTGCACGGGATTGAACAGCGGCAGGCCGTCGAAGTACACGCGCGTCTGGCTCCACGGCGCGCCGCGGGTCCAGATCCCCGCCGTGTAGTCGTCGCGCGCCGAGACGCCGGGCAGCCGCTGCAGCGCCCGGAACAGGTCCGTCTCGCCCAGGGTCACCGCCTCCACCACGTTGGCGTGCGTGAGGACCCTCGCATCGCCCTCGAGGTAGTGCTCCCGTCGCCACTCTTCCGCGTCGAGCGAGCCGCGGCGCTGCTCCTCGGCCGCGTCGCGGGTGCGGCCGTACGGATCGGCCGTCGGCGCCCGCGTGTCGATCGCCTCCAGCCGGATCGGATTGACGACCAGCCCCACGGAGACCCGGAACGGGCTGCCGCGGGCGAGGTCGATGGTGACCTGCGCCGGGTGGTAGCCCAGGTCCCGGATCAGCAGCCGGTAGCTGCCCTCGGGCAGGCCGGAGAACCGGTAGAAGCCGGAGTCGTCCGTCACGGCCGTCAGCGCCCGCGCGAACAGCCCGTTCTGGCGCGCCACCAGCGTGGCGCCGGCCGCGGCTTCCAGCACGGCGACCGCCCCGACGAGCGGCTGGCCGGTCTCCGCCGCCAGGACCGTGCCGGACACCGAGCCGTCGTCCGCGAGCGGCCGGCCGCCGGCGACCTGCGCCTGCAGCGGCGCAGTGGACGCCACGACGACCAGGAGGAAGGCGACCGGTTTCACGGCTGTCCTTCGAGAACGTCAGGCATACGGACGAACGTCCGAGACGGCAGGTTTCTGACCGGGGCGGGACCCTGCGGGCGGGCGCGCCGGCGGCGGGGGAACGGCCTAGCGGCGCGCCACGCTCACCGCGTCGAGGAGGAGCGGCGGCACGAGGCGGCTGCCACCGAGCCACTTGGCCGCGCTCCCGATCATCCGGATCCGCTTCAGCAGCTCGTAGGCGTTGCCGGCCACCGCGGCGTCCTTGACCCGCCCCGTGATCTCGCCCCCGTCCACGCGGTACGCGAGGGCCACCGGGTGGCTGAAGGCGCCGCTGATGACGTTGCCCTGGCCCACGCCGATCAGCTCGTCCACCACCAGGCCGTGCCCCATCTCCTTGAGCAGCGCCTCCTCGCCCGCCGTTCCCGGCTTGATCACGAGGTTGGAGAAGCTGATGCCCGGCTTGCCGAAGGTGGTCCGGCGGCCGTGCCCGGTGGAGGACGTGCCGGCCCGCGCCGCCGTCTCCAGGTCGTACACGAACGAGCGGAGCGTGCCGCGCTCGATCAGCGCCAGCCGCGCGGAGGGCATGCCCTCGTCGTCCGCGGGCCGGCTGCCCACGCGGCTGGAGAGCAGCGGCTCGTCCGTCAGCTCGAAGGCGGGGTCGAACAGCCCCTCGCCGAGCTTGCCCCCCAGGGGCGAGATGCCCTGGAGCACCGTCTTGCCCGACAGGGCCTGGTGCAGCGGCAGCAACAGGGCGGCCGAGCCGTGCGGCGTGAACAGCACGGGGAGCTTGCCCTCCGGCGGCTCCACGATCCGCTCGCCCCGCTCGATGCGGCGCGCCACGCTCGCCGCGATGGCGTCCAGCTCGGCCTCGCTCGGGATGCCGGTCGCGGCGACGTCGTCCCAGGCCATCAGGACGTCGTCGTCCCTGACGCGGGTGACCTCCGCCCCGACCGCGACGGCCGTGGCGCGGCTGGTGAAGGTCTGGCCCGCGGAGTTGGCGAAGCTGCTCGTCTCGACGTAGCGGTCGACCGACGCGCTGACCTGCCAGCCCGGCCGCCTGAGGCGCTCCACCACGCGCCGGCCGAGCGCCGCGAGGTGGTCGACGTCCAGGGACGCGGCCTGGTCGTCGAACAGCGACACCGCCGGGAGGCGCGACGGTCCGGGGAAGGCGAGCGCGCACGCCTCGCCCTGCTCGGCGGAGGCCGACGCCCGCTGGAGCAGGTCCGCCAGCGCCTCCTCGCGCAGATCGGTGGTGCCCGCGATGCCGACCTTGCCGCGGCTCACGCCGCGGAAGCTGAGGCCGGCCTCCTGGTGCACGGCGGTCTCCTTCAGGCGGCCCGACTCGAACTTGAGGCTCAGCTGCCGCTCATCGCGGAGCAGCAGGTCGAAGCCCTCGAAGCGCCGGGACTGCCTGGCGAGCTGGAGCACGCGGTCGATCATGGGCCCGTAAGGTACCTCCCTGACGCCGACTTCCGCACCGGGCCGGGGCCCGCTAGGTTCGCGCGATGCCCGACGACCTCGAGCGCTGCGCCTGGATCGGCTCCGACCTGATGCGCGAGTACCACGACCGGGAATGGGGCGTCCCGCTCCACGACGACCGCCAGCTGTTCGAGTTCCTGGTCCTGGAGGGGATGCAGGCCGGCCTGTCGTGGAGCACGATCCTCAACAAGCGCGAGAACTACCGCCGGGCGTTCGACGGCTTCGACCCCGTGAGGGTCGCGCGCTACGACGCGAGGAAGATCGCGTCGCTGCTCCGGGACGCGGGGATCGTCCGCAACCGGCAGAAGATCCGTGCGGCGGTGAAGAACGCGCAGGCGTTTCTGCGGGTGCAGGAGGAGTTCGGGAGCTTCGACGCCTATCAGTGGCGGTTCGTCGGCGGCCGGCCGCGGGTGAACCACCGGCGCAACCTGCGCGCGCTGCCGGCGCGCACGCGGGAGTCGGACGCGTTCAGCGAGGATCTGATCCGGCGCGGCTTCAGCTTCGTCGGCTCGACGATCGTGTACGCGCACATGCAGGCGACCGGGATGGTCAACGACCACCTGACGCAGTGCTACCGCTGGGCCGAGGTGCAGAACCTTCGAACGGGGACGCCATGACCAGGATGACCAGAGGGAGCAACGGTTGGGGGGGCGCGGCGGTCGCGCTCGCCGCGTCGCTGGCCTGCGCGGGCCTGGCGGCCTGCGGGGGCGGCAAGGACAACTCGGCCGCCGGCCAGCCCGCGGCGGCACCGGGCGCCGCGGCGCCCGCCGCGAACGCGCCGGCGTCCGCGGCCGCGGCGGCCCCGAGCGGGCAGCAGGTCTTCCAGCGCTGCGCCGTGTGTCATCAGGCCACGGGGCTCGGCGTCGCCGGCTCGTTCCCGCCGCTGGCCGGCTCGGAGTGGGCCACGGCGGCGAACGCGGCCGTCCCGATCCGCGTGGTGCTGCACGGCCTCCAGGGGCCGATCACCGTGAAGGGCCAGCGGTTCGCCAACGCGATGCCGGCCTTCGGCACCGGGCAGCCGCTCTCGGACGGCGACGTGGCCGCGGTGCTGACCTACGTGCGGAGCGCCTGGGGGAACGCCGCGGGCGCGGTGACGGCGGAGCAGGTCGCGGCGGAGCGCACGGCCACGGCGTCGCACGCAGGGATGTGGACGGCGACCGATCTGGCGCCGCTGCTCAAGGCACCGGCGCGGTGATCCCGGGCCGCGACTGAGGGGTGTTACGGGCCCGGCTGCGGCCGGGCCCGTGCTTCTTCGAGGTATCCCGCCGCCACACCGCCCACGACCATCGCGAGGCCGAGCCAGCCCACCGCCGTGAGGCGCTGCGACAGGAGCGCGAGCGCCAGCAGCGTCCCCACCACCGGCTCGATGGTGGCCGCCACCGCGGTGGGCGCCGCCTCGATGCGCTTGGCGCCGGAGAAGAAGAACAGGTTGGCGAGCAGGACCGTCGCGACCACCAGCGCGCCGACGTAGAGCCACGCGCCGGCCGTGGGCGGCGGCACCGGAGCGCGGCCCGCCGCCGGGAGGACGATCCCCAGCAGCACGGTGCCGCCGGCGACCTCGAGGAGCAGCACGCGGAACACGCCGTAGCGCGGGACCGCGTAGCGCGCGAGGAGGGTCGTGCCCGCGTAGCTCACGGCGGCCAGCAGCCCGCCCGTGACGCCGAGCGCGAGCCGGGGCGTCGCGACGCCCGCGAGGTGCGCGCCGTGGGACCCTCCCTGCACCGCGAACACCGCGCCCGCCCCCACCACGACGGCGAGCACGAGCTTCAGGGGCGTCAGCGACTCCTTGAGCAGCGGCCTGGCCAGCAGGGCGACGATGACCGGCGCCGTGTACAGCAGCGCCGCCGCGCTGGCCACGCCGGCGCCCGCGATGGCGAACTGGTAGGCCACCTCGAACAGGGCGACCAGCGCGCCGCCGCCGAGGCCCACCAGCAGCAGCGCGCGCCGGTCCACGGCGAGGAGGTCCCGCCGGAACAGGAGCGCGTACAGCGCGAGCGCCAGCGTGCCGAGCAGCACGCGCCAGAAGCCGATGCCGGTGATCGCCTCGCCCGAGGCGTACAGGGCGGTCGAGAGCGGGCCGGTCGTGCCCCACAGC
>DATJUT010000086.1 GCA_035502185.1 Gemmatimonadales bacterium | reverse complement strand
CTCACCACCGGCACCTTCCCCTCGCCGTTCTGGCTGCGCTGGGCCGACTCGATCTGGCGCGGGGGCGAGGACCACGACTTCGCCGGCGTGGGGACCGACCGCCAGCGGTGGATGACCTACCGCGACGGCGACACCTACCAGGGCGTGGTGCGGAAGGGGCCGCTGTTCCCGCTCAACTCCCTGATGCTGCACGGGGTGATCTACGCGCGGCACGCGCACAACCTGGACACCGACCCGCACGGCGATTTCGGTGACGACGTGCGCGCCTACTTCGGCACCGGGACGCAGCTGCAGGAGCTGTATTGCACCCCCTCGCTGCTCACCGCGCACGACTGGGACGCGCTGGCGGAGGCGGCGGCCTGGTCGCGCCGCAACGCCGACGTGCTGGCGGACACGCACTGGGTGGGGGGCGACCCGATGGCGCTCGCGGCGTACGGCCATGCGGCGTGGCGCGGGGGGCGGGGCATCCTGTCGCTGAGGAACCCGGCGGCCGTCCCGCAGTCCTTCACGCTCGACGTCGGCCCGGCCTTCGAGCTGCCGGACGATGCGCCGCGCGTCTACGCGGCGCGCAGCCCGTGGGCGTCGGATCGCGGGCAGGCGCCGCTCCGGCTCGAGGCCGGCCTCCCGCACGTCTTCGATCTGGGTCCGTTCCAGGTCCTGACGCTGGAGGCGGAGCCGGCCGGGTGAGCCGGGCGGCGCGCCGGGTTCACGCAGGCCTCGAGGGCGGGCTGGCACGGGCGGCCGCGGGGCGGCGCCCGCGCGGATGAGCGGGTTCGCGCTGGGCCTCCTGCTCGCGGCGGGCGTGCTGCACGCCGCGTGGAACCTGCTGATCAAGGGCGCCGCCAACCGCCTGCTGTTCACCTGGCTCGCGGTGCTCGCGGGCGGCCTGCTCTACCTGCCGGTGCTTCTCGCCGCTCCGGTGCCGCGGCCGATCTGGCCGTTCGTCGCGGCGAGCGGCCTGGTGGAGTGCGCGTACTACCTCCTGCTCGCCTACGCGTACGGCGAGGCGGACTTCTCGCAGGTCTACCCGCTGGCGCGCGGCGCGGCGCCGGTCCTGCTCGCGGTGTGGGCGGCGCTGGCGCTGGGCGAGCATCCCTCGCCGGCCGGGCTCGCAGGCCTGGGGCTGGTGGTGCTGGGCCTCGTGCCGGTCGGCGGCGGGGCCGCGTGGTGGCGGTGGGGCGGGTCCGCGTTCCGGGGCCGCGGCGTCGCGGCCGCGTTCGGCGTGGCGCTGTGCGTATCGTGCTACTCGCTCATCGACGGCGTCGCGGTCCGCCGCACGGCGGCCGCGCCGTACACGGCGGCCATCACCCTGGCCAGCGTCGTGCCCCTGGCCCCGCCGCTCGTGATGCGCTACGGGGTGCGCGCGATCCTGGCCGAGGTGCGGGCCGGCGCGCTGCGCATCGCCCTTGCCGGCGCGTTGATGATGGTCGCCTACACGTCCGTGCTGGCAGCGTACGCGGTGACCCCGCTGGCCTACGCGGGCGCGGTGCGCGAGGTGGGCGTGGTGATCGCCGCGCTGGCGGGCTGGCTGTGGCTCGGGGAGAGCTTCGGCCCGCGCCGGGTGGCGGGCGCCGTCGCGGTGTTCGCCGGCATCCTGGTGCTGGCGTTCATGACCTGAGGGCGTGAGCCGTCGCTCGGGCGGGGGCGCGACGGGATTCGAGGCGTGAGGAATTGATGCCGAAGAACGGAGGAGGCGACGTGGCGGGGCGCCGGCGGGGCAATCCCGACTTCGGGCGTGGTTGACAGACTGTCGCTGCGATACCTAGGTTCCACTAACCAGGTTAGTGGAGCACCGTTGTCGCGCGAGCCTCGCGAACTCCTCTACGGCACTCTCGACGTGCTGGTCCTCAAGACGCTGTCCTGGGGGCCGATGCACGGCTACGCCGTGGCGAAGTGGATCGAGGAGCGCACGGCGGGAGAGCTGGAGATCGTGGATGCGGCGCTGTACAAGTCGCTCCACCGCCTGGAGCAGGGCGGCGCGGTCCGCGCCGAGTGGGGGCTCTCCGAGAACAACCGCCGGGCGAAGTTCTACTCCCTGACTCCGCGGGGCAGGCGCATCCTTCGGGCCGAGGCGGAGACGTTCCGCCGGTTCTCGGCCGCCGCCGCGCGCATCCTCGAGGCGAGGTAGGGCGGCGCGGTGGGCGACCGCTCCGTAGCAGGGCTTCCCGCCGGCATGCGGCGCCTGTTCCGCCTGCCGTTCCGTGCCTTCGCGCACATCACCCGCGATTTGGACGAGGAGGTGGCGTTTCATCTGGAGCGCCGGGTCGAGGACCTGGTCGCGGCGGGGATGCCGCCCGACGCGGCGCGGGCGGAGGCATTGCAGCGCTTCGGAGACGTGGAGGACCTGCGAGCCTTCTGCCGGGCGGTCGAGCGGCCGGGCGTCGTGCGCAGCCGTGTTACCGCGTGGCTCTCCGACCTGGGCCAGGATCTGCGGTTTGCCGGCCGCCAGTTCGTGCGTTCGCCGGGCTTCTCGCTGCTGGTCGTGGCGACGATCGGCCTTGGGATCGGCGCCACGACGACGATCTACTGTGCCGTGCATGACTTGCTGATGAAGCCGCTGCCGTACCGTGATGCGGATAGGCTGGTGGCGGTGGACGAACTGGTCTTCCATGGGCAGGCCTCCATCTCGCCGAGCCGCGACGTCGTGGACGCGTGGCGTGCCGGCGGCCACAGTCTTGAGGGCATCGTCGAGTATACGTCTGCGCAATGGACGCTGAGCGGCGCCGGGGAGCCCGAGCTGGTGAGTGGCAAGGGGTTGGCGCCAAACCTCCTGCCGTTCCTCGGCGTGCGCCCGCTGCTGGGCCGCGCCTTCACGACCGAGGATGCACGGTCGGGCGCGCCCGCCGTCGTCATGATCGGCGAAGCTCTCTGGCGGCGTCGCTTCGGAGCGAGCAGCAGCCCGCTGGGACGCACGATGACGATCGACGGGCGCCCGTACATCGTGATCGGTGTCATGCCGCGCGACTTCGGCCTGGCCCTGTTCTACGACCTCGATCAGCCTCAGGTCTTCCTACCCCTGCCGTCGGGCACGGGTGCAGATCGCGTGGCGGCGCTGGGCCGGCTGCGCCGCGGCGTGACAGTGGACCAGGCAGCGCGTGAGCTGGGTGCGCTTGCCGCCAGCGATCCCAGCATGGGACCGAACGCTCCGGGCGCCAACCTGGTCGCGGTGCGTGACGCCTTCCAGGGATGGTACCGCAGCACGCTCACGCTGCTGCTCGGCGCGGTCGGCTTGGTCCTGCTCATCGCGTGCGCGAACGTCACGAACCTTCTCCTCATGCGCGCGTGGTCGAGACAGCGCGAATTCGGGATCCGGACCGCGATCGGCGCGGGCCGTGGGAGGCTGGTCCGCCAGCTCCTGACCGAGAGCGTCCTGCTTGGGCTCGGCGGGGGGGGCCTCGGCGTGCTCCTCGCGTGGCGTGGCGTTCCGCTTGTCGCCGTGCTCCATCCGCGCATCCCGACCATGACGGCTCTGGCACAGATCCGCCTCGATCCTCACGTTCTCGCATTCGCGCTGGGTCTGGCGTGCTGCACCGGGATGCTGTTCGGTCTCGCGCCGGCGTGGTTCGCGACCGAGCACCAGATGGGCGAGAGCCTGAAGGACACGGCACGCAGCACGGCGGGCCGGCCATCCTCGCGTCACCTTCGCCACGGTCTGGTCGTTGGCGAGGTCGCCGTCTCCATGGTGCTCCTGATCGCGGCGGGTCTGCTGGTGCGTTCCCTGGCGACGCGCGCAACTGCCGACGAAGGTCTCTACCCGGCTGGGCTCTTGTCCGTGGAGCTTGAACTCCCAGCCGATCGCTTGCCGTCGCCGGCTGTCCGGGCTCAGCTGCTTGCGCGGATTGTGGAGCGGGCGCGCGTGATGCCCGGGGTCCAGGCCGTGTCCGGTGCGCTCATGAGCCCGTGGACCGGCAGCGCTCTGATGGCAACGTTGGCGGTGCAAGGCCAGCCGCCGGAGCGCGGGGCGAAGTTCCACATGCTTGCCTTCAACAATGTGACTCCGGACTACTTCCGAGCGGCCGAGATCGCCTTCCTCGCAGGTCGGGTCTTCAGCGCGGATTCGAGCGATCATGAGGCCGTCGTGAGCCGTGCCTTCGCGCGTCAGTACCTGCCTGCCGGAGCGTGGCTCGGTGCCCGGTTCCGTTTCGGCGACCGAGTCCCGTGGTGGACCGTCGTCGGTGTGGTCGCCGATCCGAGGCTGCCCGGCGAGGAAGGTGCGCCACCCCAGCCGGCCGTGTACCAGCCTCTCGCCGGCACCGGAACCCATGCGACCATCCTGGCGCGCAGCGAGAGCCCTGCGGCGCTGTTGCCGTTCCTGACCCGGTCGATTGTGCGGATGGAACCGGCCATCCACGTGCTCCGCGCCCGGACCGTGCGCATGGCCTTGGCGGACCTGCGTGCCGAGCCGCGCTTCCTGCTGACGCTCCTCGGGGCGTTTGCCGGGATCGCCCTCCTCCTCGCCACCGTCGGCCTCTACGGCGTGGTCGCGTACGCCGTGCGTCAGCGCACGCACGAGATCGGCGTCCGCGTCGCCCTCGGCGCCGGGACGGCCGATGTGCTGCACATGGTCCTCCGTCACGGGCTTGCTCTCGCCCTCGTCGGCGTTGTGCTGGGTCTCGCTGGGGCCGCTGCTGCCACGCGCGTGATCAGGAGCCAGCTCTACGGAGTCGGGCCGGGCGACCCGGCGACGTTCGCGGTGGTCGGGGCGCTGCTCACCCTCGTAGCCCTGGTCGCGTCGTATTCGCCGGCCAGGGCCGCCCTCCGGATCAGTCCGGTCGAGGCGCTCCGGGCTGGCGGATAGCCCCGGGGGCGTGGGCCGGTCCGCGCGGGCCGAGCGGGCCGGCCCTTGAATCTCGCGGGCATCCTGGGTGTATTCTGCTCGCCACTTCACCACATCCGTTCGACCGGGCGTCAACCCGCTCCCGAAGGAGGTCGCATGCGTCCCGTCCCGTTCGCCCCCGCGCTGCTCGCCGCCCTCGTCATCGTGCCCTCGGCCCAGGCTCAGCGGCCCCGGCGTCCGCAGCCCGCAGCCGCCGAGCAGGGCGGTGCCGCGCGCGACTCGGCCGTGAGGTCGGAGGCGGCGTCGGACACGGTGCCCGACTCGTCGGTCACGCTCCACACGCTGCGCATCGGCTCCGTGTCCGTGCCGTACCGGGCGATGGCGGCGACGTTGATCCTGCGGAGCGACTCGGGCGCGCCGATCGGGAGATTGTACTACACGGCCTACACGCGCACCGACGCGCCGGACGCGAGCCGGCGCCCCCTCGCCTTCGTGTACAACGGCGGCCCCGGCTCGGCCTCCGCCTGGCTGCACATGGGGGCCTTCGGCCCCCGGCGCATCGTCACCAGCGACGCGGAGCCCACGCCGCCGCCGCCCTACCGCCTGGTGGACAACGCCAACAGCCTGATCGACGTCACCGACATGGTGTTCATCGATCCCATCGGCACCGGCTTCAGCAAGCCGGTGGGGAAGGGAACCGGCAAGGACTTCTGGGGGATCGACGAGGACGCCAGGTCGCTGGCGCAGTTCGTCCGGCAGTACGTGTCGCGCAACGGGCGGTGGAACTCGCCCAAGTACCTGATCGGCGAGAGCTACGGCACGACGCGCTCGGCGGTGCTGGTCAACCGGCTGCAGGGCGACGAGGGGATGGACTTCAACGGCGTGGTGCTGATCTCGAACGTGCTCGACTTCGAGACCCTGAACTTCGCACCGGGTCACGACGTCTCGTACGTGCTGTACCTGCCCAGCTACGCCGCCGTCGCCGCGTACCACCACGCGATCGCCCGGCCGGCGAGCCTGGCGGCCTTCCTCGACACGGTGCGGCAGTTCGCCGCCGGGCCGTACGCAGCGGCGCTGGAGAAAGGCTCCGGCCTCGCGGGGGACGAGCGGGCCGCCGTGATCCGGCAGCTGGCGGCGTACACCGGCCTCGGGGCCGACTACCTCGACAAGGCGAACCTGCGGGTGGACCTCGGGCAGTACATGGCCGAGCTGCAGCGCTCCCGCGGGCTGGTGACCGGCCGGCTCGACGCGCGGTTCAGCGGCCCCGAGGCGGACCTGCTGGCCGAGAACGCGTTCAGCGATCCGCAGTCCGACGCCATCACCGGCGCGTTCACCGCGGCGATCAACTCCTACCTCAAGGACGAGCTGCGCTACGGCGGGGAGCAGCGCTACGCGGTGGGCGGCAACGTGGAGTGGAACTGGAGCCGCGGCGGGCGCCGCGGCGGGGGCGGCTGGCGGGGGACGCCGTACGTGGGCGGCGACCTGGCCCAGGCGCTGACCTACAATCCCAACCTCCGGGTCGAGGTGGAGAACGGCTACTACGACCTGGCGACGCCGTTCTTCGCGACCGAGTACACGATGGACCACCTGGGGCTGCGGCCGGACCTGCGGAGCCACATCTCGCTCAAGTACTACGACGCCGGGCACATGATGTACCTGCACGAGCCCGACCTGGCGCAGCTCAAGGGCAGCATCGCCCAGTTCATCGGCGCCACCAGCCGGTCCGGGAGCTAGGGCGGCGAGGCCCGGGCGGCGGGACGGCGCCGCCGGGCCGTGACGGGACGCACGAAGGCCGGGGTCCGCGTCGGACCCCGGCCTTCGCGTCAGCGGGCCGGCAGGGCGCTAGCGCATGCCGGGCGGCGCCTTGACCGGCGGAGCGGGCCGCGTCGGCAGCCGCTTCGGATGCTCCTGCATCTGGCGCAGCACCTCCGCCACCCCGCGCTCGAGCTGCGGGTCGCGGCCGGCGATCACCGACGCCGGGTCGTTCTCGACCACGATGTCCGGATCCACGCCGTGGCCCTCGATGATCCAGCGGCCGTCGGCGCTGGCGAACCCGAATTCCGGGACGTTGACGTTGCCGCCGTCCAAGAGCGGCCCGTGGCCGGTGATCCCGATCACGCCGCCCCACGACCGCTGGCCGATCAGGGGGCCGAGGCCGGCCTGCTTGAACATGGCCGGGAAGATGTCGCCGTCCGACGCCGAGGTCTCGTTGAGGAGCGCGGCCAGGGCGCCGTGGAAGATCGGCCCGTTCGGGTAGGTGCCGGGGAAGTCGTTGTCGCGCGAGAACCGCGTGGCCAGCAGCTGCTGGCTGAGCCGCGCGATGATCATCGAGGAGACGTTGCCGCCGCCGTTGCCGCGCTCGTCGACGACCAGCCCCTCCATCCGGATCTGCGGATAGTACCACTTGATGAACTCGCTGATGCCGTCCGCGCCCATGTCCGGCAGGTGCAGGTACCCGACCGTGCCGTGGCTGAGCGAGTCCACCCGCCGCCGATTGGCCGCGACCCAGTCGTAGTAGACCAGGTTGGTTTCGCTGGCGATGGGCTGGTAGGTCACCTGCCGCGCGCCGTCGCTGGTGGGCCGCGCGTTCAGCGTGAGCACGACCGGCCGGTCCGCCTTGTAGCGGAGCAGCCGGTAGGGATTCTCCGGCGCCCTGAGGTCCACGCCGTCGATGGCCAGGACGTAGTCGCCCACCCGCGCGTCCACCCCGATGGCCGTGAGCGGCGAGCGGTACGGCGCCTCGGCGTTGTCGCCCTGCATGATGGACGCGATCCGGTAGCGCCCCGTCGCCGCGTCCAGGGCGAAGCGCGCGCCGGGCAGCCCCACCGGCGGCCGGGCGGGCACGTCGCCGTAGTCGCCGCCCGAGATGTAGGTGTGCGAGTTGCTCAGCTCCGCGATCATCTCCTGCAGCACGTAGTCGAGATCGGAGCGGTGGCCGACGTACTGGAGCAGCGGCCGGTACCGGTCGTGCAGCGCCTTCCAGTCGTAGCCGTTCATGTTCGGCACGTAGAAGAAGTCGCGGAACCGCCGCCACACCTCTTCGAAGATCTCCGCCCACTCCTGCTGCGGCACCACGTCGGCCTGCAGGCCCTCGGTGGACACGGTCTTCTTCGATGCCGCGCCCGTGGCGCTCGCGTCGTAGAGGTTGTAGGCCCCGCCCTGCTGCACCAGCACCTTCGCGCCGTCGGGCGAGAGCGCATACCCGCCGACGTCCTCGGCGAGGGTGGTGACCTTGCGGCCCTCGAAGCTGAAGACGAGCAGCGCCGAGTGCTCGTCGGTCGAGCGGCCGTAGTAGCCGGCCGGCTGGCGCAGGTAGAGGAGGCTCCCCTTCACGGCCACCAGGCCGCTGTAGTTGTCGGCGGGCACCGGGACCGGCGCGATGCGACCCGCGAGACCGTCGAAGTCGATGGCGACGGGGGCCGGGGCGCCCTTGGGCGACGTCCGGGCGGTGTCGGCCGCCGGCGCCGCGTGCCGGCCGCGCGCCGGGGCGGGCGCGGCCGCGGGCGCCGCGGCGGCGGTGGTGTCGGGCTTCACCTCGTCGCTCTGCGGCGGGAACGGCGGCGGCACGTCCTTCCGGAGCGCCAGCGCGAAGATCCCGGTGGTGCGGTTGCCGGCGAAGTCCCACTCGAGCGAGCTGAGCTGCGGGTGATACTCCCGGTCGCTGAGGAAGAAGAGGTACTTGCCTTCGCGGTCGAAGACCGGCTCGTACGAGCCCGTCATCGCGTCGGTCACCTGGTGCAGGACGTGATCGCCCAGCCCCCACACGTACACCGAGCGGAAGCCGCTGGCGTGGGCCAGGCTGAAGGCGAGCCAGCGACTGTCCGGCGACCAGCTCTGGTCGTACATCGTGCCGCTGGAGTCGCGCGCCACCTCGGTGAGGCGCTTGGTGGCCAGCTCGAGCGCCCACAGCCGGCCCACCTTGTCGGCGAAGGCGAGGTACCGGCCGTCGGGTGACCAGACGGGCGGGTAGCGCATCATGTCGCCGTTGGTCGTGAGCCGCTCGGGCGCGCCCGAGCCGTCCTGGTCGATCAGGTACAGCTCCTCCTCGCCCGTCCGGTCGGAGATGAAGGCGATCTTGCGGCCGTCCGGCGACCAGCGCGCCCCCTTCTCGTGCGCGTCGGAGCTGTGGGTGAGATTGCGCGTGGGGCCGTGCTCGGCGGGCACGGTGAACACGTCGCCGCGGGCCGTGAACACGGCGCGCGTGCCGCTCGGGCTGAGCGCGAAGTCCTCGACCTGGCGCGCCACCGACTGGTGGTGCGGCCGCGCCGCGAGCTGGTCGTCCGGCACGACGATGTCGATCTTCCGGTCCGAGTCGTCGCGGGTGTTGAGCACGTGCAGCTCGCCGTCCAGCTCGTAGACGATCTGCCCCGTCTCGTCCGCGCTCGGCCAGCGCACGTCCCAGGTGCTGTCGGCCGTGAGCTGCCGCAGGTCGGTGCCGTCCGGCAGACTCGTGTACAGGTTGAGCGTTCCGGAGCGGTCGGAAGCGAAGTAGATCCGGTTGCCGATCCACATCGGGTCGCGGTCGGTGAACGGGTTGTGGGTGATGTTCCGGGCCGCGTGGGTCGCGAGGTCGAACACCCACAGGTCCTCGGCCCAGCCGCCCTGGTAGCGCTTCCAGGCGCGGAAGTCGCGGAACAGCGGCGAGTAGGCCACCCGCCGGCCGTCGGGCGAGAAGTCGCCCGCGCCGGCCTGCGGCATCGGCAGCGGCGTGGGGAGGCCGCCCTCCAGCGGGACCGTGTAGAGGTGGTTGTCGGCCAGGTCCCAGCCGTCGCGCAGGGAGCGGAACAGCACGGCCTTGCCGTCCGGCGTCCACCCGTAGACCTGGTTGTCGTAGCCCCAGCGCGGCGGCAGCGGGCCGCGGGCCGGGTAGAAGGTCAGCTGGCGCGGCACGCCCCCCGTCGCCGGAATCACGTACACCTGCTCGTCGCCGTCGTACTGGCCGGTGAAGGCGATCCACTGCCCGTCGGGCGAGAACTTGGCGAACAGCTCCAGGCCGGGGTGCGCCGTGAGCCGGACCGCCGTGCCGCCGGTCGCCGGTGCCGTCCACAGGTCGCCCGCGTAGGTGAAGACGACGCGGTCGCCGTGGATGTCGGGGAAGCGGAGCAGCTTGGTCTGCGCGGCGAGCGGCGCGGCGGCGACGAGGAGGAGCATCGCCGCGCGGGGCAGGGCGCGGCTCACGGCGCGGAGGATTCGGTGCATCGGCTTTCTCCTTCGAGGCTGCGGTGGCAGAGTCGGTGCGCGGCGCGATGGGGCCGGGGGCGCCCGCGCGCGGACGGGTCACGCGCCGTCCTACGGAGCCGGCGGCCGGCGCGTTTCGCCGCGGCTAGACGCGTCGCATCGCCGGCGCCGCCCCGGTGAGGAAGAACTCGGCGCGCCCGGCGCAGGCGGGAAAGGCCCGGCGGTAGCCGTCGGCCCAGCGGGCGAGGAAGCCCTCGGCGTCGCGCCCGGCCACCAGCGCCCAGACCGCGCCGCCGAAGCCGCCGCCGAACGCCGACGCGGCGGCGGCGCCCAGCGTGCGTGCGCCGGAGGCCAGGGCGATCGTCTCGGGGATCTGGTTCTTGAGCAGGCGCACCGCCCGCTCCATCGAGCGGTCCACCAGCGGCCCGACGCCCTTCACGTCGCCCGCGGCGAGCAGGTCGCCGACGGCCGGGATGATCTCGGCGTTCTCGACCTCGAACTGCTCGAACCGGTCCAGCAGGTCGGAGGTGGGCGCCAGCAGCGCCCGGAAGCGGGGGAGCGCGTCGGGCGACGACGCCAGCGCGTCCGCGAGCCACAGGTCGTCGCGGCCCGTCGCCCCGCGCCACACCCGCATCACCTCGTCCACCAGCCGCGCGGCGCGGTTGTACTTCTCCTGCGCCGCGGCGTTCTTGTCCGCGACCACCCCGGTCACGCCCACCGCGAAGGTCCAGCCCGCCGGCAGGCGGATGTTGCGCTCGTGGCGCACCGGGCAGAAGGAGTACTGGCTCAGCTCGCCGGCGCGGCAGCACAGGATGGCCGTCTGGTCCTCGCTGCCGCCCGCGAGCCCGACGCCCGTGTCCCCGCGCAGCGTGCCGAAGGTGCGGCCGTTCTCGACCGTGCCCAGGTAGCCCGCGAGGTCCTCCATCGTGTGCACGTTCTCGGTGTATTCCGGCCGCCGCTCGAGCGCGTTGGCGTCGGCGAGCGCGACGTAGTAGCCGATGGACACCGCGCTCGAGCTGCTCATGCCCGCCGCGAGGGGCAGGTCGCCCACCATCCCGACGTCCACGCCGGTCCAGCGGCCGGGGAAGTTGCGCGCCAGGCGGCGCGCCATGGTCATCGGGTAGTTGGACCAGTGTCCCGGTGCGGCGCGCGCTCCCGCGTCGATCACGAACTCCACGGTCTCGCCCAGCCGGGCGTCCGCGATGCGCATCCGGTCGTCGCTCCGCGGCGCGACCGCGAAGTACATCCCGCGCTCGGCGGCGCACAGCAGGCTGCGCCCGCCGGCGTAATCGGTGTGTTTGCCCAGCACCTCGATCCGGCCGGGCACGAAGTAGCGGCGCACCTCGTCGGAGGTGCCGCCGAGGCGGCGCAGGGTCGCGAGCGCCTGGTCGAGCAGCGGGTCCGCAGCCATGGCTACAGCTCCACCCGGGCGCCAGCGAGGCGCCCGGTCACGTAGGCGACGTCGCCACGGGCCGTGAGATCGAGCACCGGCGCGCGGAGCGCGAGCACGCGGAATCGCTCGCCCTCGCGCATCGCGAGCCGGACGGCGGCCTGGATCTCCAGCTCGCCGCCGGCCGAGGGGGGGATGGCGCGGCAGGCCGCGAAGATCCGCGGGGTGAACATCCAGCAGTTCATGCTGATCAGGGCGTCGGCGTCCGGCGGCAGCGCGGCGTCGGCCGCCTCGACGAGCCGGGTCGCGTATCCCGAGGCGTCCTGCTCGATGACCGGGAATCCGGCGACGCGCTCGGGCCGCAGGTTGCCGTCGGACACCAGCGTCTTCCGCCAGAACGCCGCGATGCCCGCGCCGTCCATCGTCCGGAGACCGCGGTACGCCTCGATCGGGTAGTAGTTGTCCGAGTTGATGACGAGGAAGCGGTCGGCGCCGGCGAACGCCTCGGCCGCCAGCACCGCGTCGGCGGTGCCGAGCGGCCGGTCCTGGACGGCGAACGCGATGCGGATCCGCCGCGGCTTGACCTCGCGCTCGAAGTGGTCGCGCACCTCCGGCCGGTCGGGGCCGATCACGAGGCACACGTCCGCGTAGCCGGCGTCGGCCAGCGCGCTGAGCACGTAGTGGACGAACGGCCTGCCGCCCAGGGGCATCAGCACCTTGAGGCCGGCGGCGGCCGTGGCGGCCTGGCTCGAGTCGAGCGCGGCGGCCGCGTCGTCCCGGCGCATCCTGGTGCCGAGGCCGCGGGCGAGAATCACGGCCTTGCGAGCGGGCGCGTTCACGAGCGGGAAATATCCGCGGAACCGCGACGGGCGGTAGTGCGGGTTTCGGGGCAGGGGCGCGGCGTCGTCGGGATGTTCCCCTACCGGCCGCGGTAGTGCCGCGCGCACGGGCGCGCGTATCTTTGCCTTCCGTGACCGATCGCCGGGAGTTCGTGAGGTCGCTCGCTGCGGCGGGCGCGCTGTTCCCTTCGGTGCTGCGCCGGGCCGCCGGGTGGGGTGGGCCCGGGACTTCCTCCTTGGCACTTCCGACTGGCAACCAGCTTCACTGGGCCGACCTCGAGCTGGGCATGTTCGTCCACTTCGGGCCGGCCACCTGGCGGGCCAGCGAGCTGGATCCCGGGACGATGCCGGTCTCCGCCTTCGATCCGGACGTGGACACCGATCAATGGGCAGGCGTGGCCGCCGATCTCGGCGCGCGCTACGTCGTGCTGGTCGCCAAGCACCAGGAAGGCTTCTGCCTGTGGCAGACCCGCACGACGGATTACGGCGTCCGCAACGCGCCGTGGCGGCGCGGCGCGGGCGACGTGATGGCCGACCTCGCGGCCTCGTGCCGCCGCCGCGGCCTCGGGCTCGGGGTGTACCTCTCGCCGCGCGACGACCACCTCGGGGCGGCCGTGCGGGGCCGGTGCGCGACGCCGGAGCGGCAGGCGGCCTACGACGCGACGTACCGCCGCCAGCTCACCGAGCTGCTGACGCGCTACGGCGAGCTGGTGGAGGTCTGGTTCGACGGGAGCATCGTGGTGCCGGTGGGCGACGTCCTCCGGTCCCACGCGCCGCGCGCGATGGTCTTCCAGGGGCCGCAGGCCACGATCCGGTGGGTGGGCAACGAGGACGGCTTCGCACCGTACCCGGCGTGGAACGCGCTGCCGCGCCGGGCCGCGGCCACGGGCGAGGCCACCGCGAGGGACGGCACCCCCGACGGCGACGCGTGGCTGCCCGACGAGGTGGACGTCTCGATCCGGCGGCCGCGCTGGTTCTGGAGCCCCACCAACGCGGGCAACCTGCTCCCGCTCGACGCCCTGCTGGACATCTACTACCGCTCGGTGGGCCGGGGCGCGCAGTTGCTGCTCAACCTCCCGCCGGACCGCACCGGCCGCATCCCGGCGGCCGACGCCCGGCGTGCCAGAGAGCTCGGTGACGAGATCCGGCGTCGCTTCGGCACGCCGCTGGCCGAGCGCGCGGGCGCGGGCCGCGAGGTGGTGCTGCGGCCTCCGGCGCCCGCCCTGGTGGACCACGTCGTGATCGAGGAGGACCTCGCGGGCGGCGAGCGGGTGCGGGAGTACTGGCTCGAGGGACTCGCCGAGGGGCACTGGGTCCCGCTCGGCGCCGGCACCGCGATCGGCCACAAGCGGATCCAGCCGGTGCCGGTGCTCCGGCTCGAGGCCCTGCGGCTCGCCGTGACCCGCAGCGCGGCGGCGCCGCGGATCAGGCGCCTGGCGGCCTTCGCCACGGGCTCCCCGCCGCCGGCGAGCTGGAACGGCTAGCCGGCGATCGCCTTCCAGCGCACGAAGCCCTCGATCGCTTCGTACTCGGCGAGGCCGAGCCGGTCGTAGAGCTTCGCCGCCTCGCGGTTCCGGACCTCGGCGCGCTGCCAGAACTCGCGCTCGTCGGGACCGGGGAACATCGCGCGGTCCTTCTGCGACTGGTGCTTGAAGATCGCGTCGCGCTTGCGGACCACCTCGGACGGGCTGAGCGGCACGGCCATGTCCATCCGCTCGGGCTCCCACTCCTGCCACGCGCCGCGGTACAGCCACACCTCGCAGTCGCGGAACCAGCGCTTCCCCTTCACGCGCGCCAGCGCCTGCTGCAGCGCCTGCCAGCACAGGCGATGCGTGCCGTGCGGATCGGTGAGGTCGCCGGCGGCGTAGACCTGGTGCGGCTTCACCTCCTCGAGCAGCGCGGCGATGCCCGCCACGTCGGCCTCGCCCGGCGGGAGCTTGCGCACCGTGCCGGTCTCGTAGAAGGGCAGCCGCAGGAAGTGCAGCCGCTCCACCGGGATCCCGCACACCCGCGCGGCGGCCCGCGCCTCGCCCTCGCGGATCAGGGTCTTGATCCGCCGGACCTCGAAACTGTCGACCTGGCCCGGGCGCTTCCTGCGCAGCTGGTCCTCGATGTGCCGCTCGATCTTCGCCGCCTCCTCGGGACTGATCGCGAAGATGCGGTTGAAGTCCTGGGCGAACTCGGCGAAGCGGATCGCGTCGGCGTCGAACACGGCCAGGTTGCCCGAGGTCTGGTAGGCCACGTGCACCTCGTGGCCGTGCTCCTGGAGCCGCAGCAGCGTGCCGCCCATCGAGAGCACGTCGTCGTCGGGATGCGGCGAGAAGACCAGCACGCGCTTGGGGAACACCGCGTCCGCGGGGCGGTCGATGTCGCCGGGGCGCTTCATCGCCTGCGGCTTGCCGCCCGGCCAGCCGGTGACGGTCTCGGCCATCGCGCGGAACACGTCCACGTTGATGTCGTACGCGGGGCCGCGGCCCGCCACGAGGTCCTGGAGGCCGGCCTCGTTGTAGTCCTCCTCGGTGAGCTTGAGGATGGGCTTCTCGAGCTTGCGGGCGAGCCACACCACGGCCTTGCGGATCAGCGGGTCGGTCCAGGCGACGGGCCCGAGGAGCCACGGGCTCCGGTAGCGCGTGAGGCCGGCGGCCGCCGCCTCGTCGAGCACCACCGTCGCGGCGGGGTGCTGCTGCAGGTAGCTGGCGGCGATGCGGGCGGTGACCGGTCCTTCGACGGCCTGCGCGACGACGTCGGCCTTGTGCTCGCCGAACGCGATCAGCACCACGCGCCGCGCGTCGAGGATCGTCCCCACGCCCATCGTGATCGCGCGCCGCGGCACGAGGTCGAGGCCGAAGAAGTCGCTCGCCGCGTCGCGCCGCGTCACCCGGTCGAGGAAGATGAGCCGGGTGCGGCTGTCGCGGGCCGAGCCGGGCTCGTTGAAGCCGATGTGCCCGGTGCGGCCGATGCCGAGGAGCTGCAGGTCGAGGCCGCCCGCGTCGCGGATCGCCTCCTCGTACGCCGCGACGTACTCGGCGACGCGGTCGGCCGGCACCGTGCCGTCGGGGATGTGGACGCGCTTGGGATCGATGTCCACGTGGTCGAACAGGTGCTCCCGCATGAAGCGGTGGTAGCTCTGCAGCTCGTCGGGGGTGATCGGGTAGTACTCGTCGAGATTGAAGGTCTCCACGTTGGCGAACGAGAGACCCTCCTCGCGGTGCAGGCGCACCAGCTCGGCGTACACGCTGATCGGCGTGGCGCCGGTCGGCAGCCCGAGCACGCAGGGCCGGTCGAG
>DATJUT010000085.1 GCA_035502185.1 Gemmatimonadales bacterium | reverse complement strand
CCGGCGTCGCCGGAGCTGGCCGAGCCGCGGGGGGTATTCGTCTCGCTGCACCGCCAGGGTGCGCTGCGCGGGTGCCTCGGGCACCTGGAGGCCGACCTGCCGGTGGGCGAGGCCGTGCGGCGGATGGCGGTCGCGTCGTCGCGCGACGACCCGCGGTTCGCGCCCGTGGCGCCCGACGAGCTGGCGGACGTCGAGGTGGAAGTCTCGGTGCTCACCCCGAGCCGGCGCGTGCGGCCCGACGACGTCGTGCCGGGCCGCGACGGGTTGATCGTGCGGCGGGGCGAGCGCTCCGGGGTCCTGCTCCCGCAGGTGGCGCCCGAGCAGGGCTGGGACCGCGAGGCGTTCCTGCGCGGCGTGTGCCGGAAGGCGCTGCTGCCGGCGGAGGCCTGGCGCGACCCCGACACCGAGCTGTACGCCTTCGGCGCGCAGGTCGTGCCGGGCCGGGCCGGCCGGTGACGGAGTGGTTCGAGCGCTGGTTCGGCGAAGAGTATCTGCACGTCTATCTGCACCGCGACGAGGACGAGGCCGAGCGCCTGGTGGGCCTGCTCGCCGCGCGGCGCTGGGTGGAGCCGGGCGAGCGGGTGCTCGACCTCGCCTGCGGCGGCGGCCGGCACGCTGAGGCCCTGCGGCGCCGCGGCGCCCGGGTCACGGGGCTCGATCTCTCGGCGTCGCTGCTCGGCGCGGCGCGGCGGCGCGGCGGCGGCCGCTATGTCCGGGGCGACATGCGCGCGCTGCCCTTCGGCGACGGCTCGTTCGACGCCGTCCTGAACCTGTTCACCAGCTTCGGTTACTTTGTACGCGACGGCGAGCACCAGCGGGTCCTGCGCGCCGTCACCCGCGTGCTGCGCCGCGGAGGCCGGTTCGTGCTCGACTACCTCAACGCGCCGGCCGTGAGGGCGGCGCTGGTGCCGCACGACGAGCAGGCGTTCGGCGAAGCGGTGGTGGTGCAGGACCGGCGCGTCTCGGACGACGGCCGCTTCGTGGAGAAGAGCATCCACCTGAGCGACGACAGCCGCACCTTCACGGAGCGGGTGCGGCTGTTCTCCCGCGCCGAGCTGGAGCGCATGATGCTGGACGTGGGCCTGCGGCCGGTCGCGGCCCTGGGCGACTACGAGGGAGGACCCAGCGGTGCGGAGAGCCCGCGCGTGATCCTGCTGGCGGAGAAGCCGTGACGGTGAGGTTCGAAGCCACGCCCGGCGGGCCGCCGCCGCTCGGGCCGGAGCCGTTCGCCGCGGCGCAGGCGGCCCAGTCGGGCCGGGCGTTCCCGTCCTCTGCCGCCGCGGCGCTGGTGGCCGTCGCCGAGCAGGGAGCCGGGCCCTCGGCACGCTCGCGCGAAGCGCTGCTCGCGGGGCGGGCGCTGGCCGTGACCACGGGGCAGCAGCCCGGCCTGTTCACCGGGCCGCTCTACACGATCTACAAGGCCCTCACGGCGGCCGCCCTGGCCGAGGCGCTCGCCGCGCGGTGGTCCCGGCCGGTCGTGCCGGTGTTCTGGGTCGCGGGGGACGACCACGACTTCGCGGAGATCGACCACTGCGCGGTCATCGCGGGCGACGGCGGGGTGCGGACCATCACCTTGCGCGAGCGGGCCGCCGAGGCGCCCATGCTGCCGGCGTACCGCGAGACCGTGGGCGCTGACGTGGCACGGGCGCTGGCGGCGCTGGAGGAGGCCCTGCCGCCGAGCGACTTCCGGGCGGAGACCCTCGGCTGGCTGAGCGGGGCGTACCGGCCCGAGCGGTCGATGGCGGAGGCGCACGCCGCGGCGCTCGCCGAGCTGCTCGCGCCTTTCGGCGTGGTGGTGTGCCGCGGCTGGGACGGGTCGCTCAAGCAGGCCGCGGCCCCGGCGGTGCTCGAGGCGCTGCGCTCCGCGCAGGCGCTCGACGACGCGCTGGCGCACCGGGCCGCCGAGCTGGCGCGCTCGGGCGAGGAGCCGCCGGTGCCCGTCGGCGAGGGGCTCAGCCTGGTCATGGTGGAAGGCGCCGGCGGGCGGGACCGGCTGCGCATCGACGGGGCGGCGTTCGTGACCCGCCGGTCGGGCGAGCGGTTCACCCTGGCGGACGCCGAGGCCCTGCTGCGCTCCGAGCCCGAGCGGCTGTCGGCGAACGTGCTGCTGCGGCCCGTCGTCGAGGCCCGGGTGCTGCCCACGGTCGCCTACGTCGGCGGCCCGGCCGAGCTCGGCTACCTGCGGCAGGTGGGCCCCGTGTTCGAGCGGCTGGCCGTGCCGAGGCCGGTGGCGACGCCGCGGCTCACGGGCTTCCTCGTCGAGGCGAAGACCGACAAGGTGCTGGAGCGCCTGGGCGTCGCGCTCCCGGACCTGGCGCGGCCGGAGGGCGAGCTGGCCTCGGCGCTGGTGCGCGACGCGCTCCCGGCGGACGCGGCCGGCTCGCTGGCGGCGCTGCGCCGCGCGCTGGACGAGCGCTACGCGGCCGTGCAGGCGGCGGCCGTGGGCGTCGAGCGCACGCTGGAGCGGCCGGTGGAGACGGCGCGCAACCAGGCGCTGCACGCCGTGGACGAGATCGAGAAGCGGCTGGTGGCGGCGCTGAAGCGGAGCAACGAGACCGCGCTGCAGCAGCTGGCCCGCGCGCGCGCGAGCCTCTTCCCCGGGGGCAAGCCGCAGGAGCGCGTGCTCACGGCGGCCAGCTACCTGGCCCGCCACGGGCGGCCGCTGCTCGAGACGCTGCGCCAGGCGGCGCGGGCCCACGTGGAGCGGCTACTTGAAGCCGCCCCGCGCGGGGCCTAGGTTTCGAGGATGGGTGTCGCCGTCATCGTTCTCATCGCCTTCGCGCTGATGATTCCGCTCACCGCGATCGTGCTCGACTCCCCGGTGGTCCGGGCCTGGGTCGAGCGGATGCAGGGCGGCAAGGTCGAGGACGGGGCGGACCTCAAGGAGCTGTCCAAGAAGGTCGGGATCCTCGAGACCGAGCTCGAGACCGTGAACCGGCAGCTCGCCCAGATTCAGGAAGAGCACCAGTACATGCAGCGGCTGCTCGAGGACCCCGCGCACCGCGCGGCCGCGCCCAAGTCACTGCCCAAGTCCAGCTCCTAGACATGCCGCGGTCGCCGGGGCCGGGGCGCTCGTCGGCGCTGGTGGCCGCCGGGATCCTCCTCAGCCGGATCGCGGGATTCGTCCGCCAGCACGTCATCAGCCGCTACTTCGGCCTCGGCCTCGTGGCCGACGCCCTCGGCGCTTCGTTCCGCATCCCCAACCTGCTGCAGAACCTGTTCGGCGAGGGCGTCTTGTCGGCGTCCTTCATTCCGGTCTACGCGCGCCTGGTGGGGCAGGGACGGGACGAGGAGGCGGGCCGGGTGGCCGGCGCGGTGGCCGGTCTGCTGGGCCTGGTGGTGGCGGCGGCGGTGGCGCTCGGGGTGGGCGCCACGCCGCTGGTGGTCAGTGCGCTGGCGCCGGGCTTCACGGGCGACAAGCGCCTCCTCACCATCACGCTGGTCCGGATCCTGTTCCCGGCCACGGGCATCTTGGTCTTCTCGGCGTGGTGCCTCGGCATCCTCAACAGCCACCGCAAGTTCTTCCTCTCCTACGCCGCCCCGGTGGTGTGGAACGCCGCCATCATCGCGGCGGCGATCGCCGGCCGCCGCGCCGCCGCGGAGCGGCTGGCCGTCATCATCGCCTGGGGGGCGGTGGCCGGCAGCCTGCTGCAGGTGCTGGTGCAGGTGCCGGTCGTCCTGCGGCTGGCGCGCGGGCTCAGGGTGTCGGCGAGCACGGCGGACCCGGAGGTGCGCACGGTGGTGCGCAACTTCTGGCCGGCGCTGGTCGGGCGGGGCGTCAACCAGATCAGCGCGTTCGTGGACACCGTCATCGCGAGCCTGCTGGGCAACGACCCCGTCGGGGCGCTGGCCAACGCGCAGCTCCTGTACACGCTGCCGGTGAGCCTGTTCGGGATGTCGGTCTCGGCCGCCGCGCTGCCGGAGATGTCGGCCACGGGCGGCAGCGAGGCCGAGCGGCACGCGGCCCTGCGCCGTCAGCTCGAGGACGGTCTGCACCGCATCGCCTACTTCATCGTGCCCTGCGCGATGGCCTTCCTGGCGCTGGGCCAGGTGTTGGTGGCCGCGCTGTTCCAGGCCGGCCGGTTCCGGGCCGTGGACAGCCGTTACGTGTGGGGCATCCTGGCGGGCTCCGCCGTGGGCCTGCTGGCGTCCACGCTGAGCCGCCTCTCGGCCTCGACCTTCTACGCGCTCGGCGACACGCGCACGCCGCTGCGCTTCGCCGTGGTCCGCGTCGTTCTCACGACCGTGCTCGGGTTCCTGTGCGCGGTGCCGCTGCCGCCGCTGCTGGGCGTCGAGCTGAAGTGGGGCGCCGTTGGCCTCACCGCCAGCGCGGGATTCTCGGCGTGGGTCGAGTTCGCGCTGCTCAGGCGAGCGCTGGCCGCGCGGATCGGCGCCACCCACTTCGCCCGCGGGTACCTGCTCAAGCTGTGGGGCGCGGCGATCGCGGCGGGCGCGGCGGCGGTCGGGCTGTGGCGCGCCGCGTCCGGCCTGGGGCCGGTGACCACCGGCCTGGTGGTGCTGGTGCCGTACGCGCTCGTCTACGGCGCGGCGACCCTGGCGCTCCGCATTCCGGCCGCCCGGGCCGTGGCGGCGTGGAGGCCCGGCCGTGCCTGACGAGGTCCTGCAGCGCAAGCTCGAGGCGCTGCCCGACGCGCCCGGCGTCTACCTGTGGAAGGACGCGGACGGCACGGTGCTGTACGTCGGCAAGGCCGGCAGCCTTCGCGGCCGGGTGCGGTGGTACTTCGGCGACGAGGCGGCCGCCAACCCGCGGTTCGAGCTGCTGCGCGAGCGGATCGCCGACCTGGACACCATCGTCACCCCCAGCGCGTCGCAGGCGCTGCTGCTCGAGAACAACCTGATCAAGGAGTACCACCCCAGGTTCAACGTGGACCTGCGGGACGACAAGCGGTATCCGTGGCTGGCCGTGACCGTCCGCGAGCCGTTCCCGCGGGTGCTGGTGACCCGCAGCGCGGCCGAGGACGGCGCCCGCTACTTCGGGCCGTACACCGACGTGGGCGCGCTGCGACAGACGCTGCGCGTCATCCGCCGCATCTTCACGGTGCGGTCCTGCAGCTACGACCTGCCCGCGGACGCTCCCGACCGGCCGTGCCTCGACTACCACATTCACAAGTGCCACGCGCCGTGCGTCGGCTGGGAGAGCCGCGAGGCCTACGGCCGGATGATCCAGGACGTGCTGCTGTTCCTCGAGGGCAAGACCCTCGAGGTGCGCCAGCACCTCCGCGAGCGGATGCAGGCCGCCTCGGCGGCCACCGACTTCGAGCTGGCCGCCGAGCTGCGGGACGCGCTGAAGCGGATCGACCAGATCGAGGAGCCGCCCACGGTCGAGCGCGTCGGAGGCGGCACCTGCGACGCGATCGGCCTGGCGCGGGACGAGGACGACGCCTGCGCAGTGGTGCTGCGGGTGCGGGACGGCAAGCTGGTGGGGAGCGAGCACACGTTTCTCGTCGGCGTCGAGAACGTGCCGGAGAACGAGATCCTGACCGCGTTTCTCGTGCGCACCTACCTCGCCGGCGATCGCCGCGCGCCGGTGGCCTACCTGCCGTGCCCGCCGGCCGACGAGGCCGCGCTGGCGGAGGCCTTCGGCGACGCGCGCTGGGCGATCCCCAGCCGCGGCACCGCCCGCCGGCTGACGGACCTGGCCGACCAGAACGCGCGCCACCTGCTTGAGACGCTGCGCCTCGAGACCTTCGAGGGCGCCGAGCGGGCGGAGGACCCGGTGTACGCGCTGGGGCGCGACCTCGGGCTGGCCGCGGTCCCGCGGCGGATGGCCTGCGTGGACATCAGCACGGCGCAGGGGCGCGACACGGTGGGTGCGATCGTCTGGTTCGAGAACGGCCGGCCCCGCCGCAGCGAATACCGCACCTTCAAGGTCAAGCTGGTGGAGGGGCAGGACGACTTCGCGTCGCTCACCGAGGTGGTGACGCGCTGGCTGAAGCGGCGCAGCGACGAAGGGCGCCAGCTCCCCGAGCTGCTGCTGGTGGACGGCGGGCGCGGCCAGCTCAACGCGGCCCTCGCCGCGGCCGGCGGCCTGGGTCTGTCCGAGCAGCTGGCGTTCGCCTCGCTCGCCAAGCGCGACGAGGAGGTGTACCTGCCCTCGCGCGCCGAGCCTCTGCGGCTGCCCCGGCGCAGCCCCGCCCTGAAGCTGATGCAGCGGGCCCGGGACGAGGCCCACCGCGTGGCGGTGACCTTCAACCGCAAGCGCCGGGCGGCTCGGACCCTCACCTCAGAGCTGCTGGCCGTGCCGGGCGTGGGGCCGGCGCGCCGGCGCGCCCTGCTCGAGCGTTTCGGCTCCCTGGCCGGGGTGCAGTCCGCGAGCGCCGAGGAGCTGGCGGCGGTGCCCGGCGTCTCGCGGCCCCTCGCCGAGCGAATCCTCTCCCACCTCGCCTCCCGGAGCTGACGCGCGATGGACTGGACGCTCGAGTGCTCCGGGTGCGGCAAGCGGCAGGGCGCCGGCGGGCTGCCGACGGTGTGCGGGGACTGCGGGTCGCCCTGGCTGGTGCGGTACGCGACCCGCTATCCCGGGAAGCCGTCGCTCCCGCCCGCCGCAACCGGGGAAGGCATGTGGCGCTACCGTGCCCTGCTGCCGCTGCGCGAGTCGGAGCGGCCGGTGACGCTCGGAGAGGGCGGCACGCCGCTCCTGCCGGCTGCCCGCCTGGGAGCAGCCCTCGGTGCCGCGAACCTCTGGATCAAGGACGAGTCCGCGAACCCGACGGGTTCGTTCAAGGCGCGCGGGCTGTCGGCTGCCGTGACGCGGGCCGTCGCTGCAGGGGCCGGGCGGTTCGTGCTTCCCACGGCGGGGAACGCCGGAGTGGCCGCGGCCGCCTACGGTGCCCGGGCCGGCGTCCCGGTCAAGGTCTTCGCGCCGCGCTCCACTCCCCGGCCGCTCCTGGGCCAGATCGCGGCCTACGGCGCCGACCTGGAGCTGGTGGACGGTCACATCGGCGACTGCGGAGCCCGGGCCAGGGCCTACGCCGCCGAGCACTCGGCGATGGACCTTTCCACACTGCGGGAACCCTACCGAATCGAGGGAAAGAAGACCCTCGGCCTGGAGATTGCAGAGCAATTGGGCTGGCGCCTCCCGGGGGCGATCATCTACCCCGCCGGCGGCGGGACCGGCCTGATCGGGATGTGGAAGGCCTTCGGGGAGCTGATCGAGTCCGGCTGGGTCTCCGGGCCGATGCCGCGCCTGTTCGCGGTCCAATCGGCCGGCTGTGCGCCCGTCGTGCGGGCCTGGGAGGCGCACGCTGAGCGGTGCGAGCCGTGGCCCGACCCGGAAACCGTGGCCAGCGGGCTTCGGGTGCCGGCGCCCCTGGGGGGAGCGCTGATGCTGCGGGCCCTGCGCGAGAGCGGGGGAGGGGCGGTCGCCGTCGCGGACCCCGATCTGGTGGATGGGGCCCGGCTCCTGGCGGAACGGGAGGGGATCGACGCTTGCCCGGAGGGTGGCGCGGCCGTGGCTGCGGCCCGCAGGCTCCTCGCCGCGGGGCTCATCGCGCCCGCCGCGGGGGTCGTAGTTTTCAACACGGGGGCCGGCGTGCTGTACGGCAGGGACCTCAAGTAAGGTGTTGACGCAGTCAGCTAACTCGTGAATCTTTAGGTACTTGGGTGGTTTCATCTCCATGGAGGTACAGGTAATGGCATCGCGCAGTCTCACCATCATCGCGCCGCTGGCGGCGCTGGCGTTCTCCTTCACGTCGGCCCTCGGCCAGGCGGCGCCGGAGTGTCGTCACCTCGACTACCGCGGGAACTTCCGCCTGAACGGGGCCAAGCAGCACCTCGACCAGGCGAAGGCCACGAAATACGAGGACGTGAAGCGGGGCCGGATCGCGGACGCCACGCGGCTGCTCAGCGACGCGGCGAAGGGCGGGGGCGCCGACCCGGCGACCCTGTGGTATCTGTACGGGCAGCTGTACGTGCTGAACCACGACCTGGTCGGTGCGGACTCCGCGTTCACCAGGGCGGAAGCGGCCACCGATCCGGAGTGCAAGCGGGAGATCGAGCGGGAGCGCTTCAACGAGTGGGTCCCGCTGCAGAACCAGGCCACGCAGATCATGAACGACAACCCCGACTCCGCGCTGGCCTTGTACCGGAGGGCGAACCTGATCTACCGGGCCCGCCCGAACTCCTACCTCAACATGGCGAACATCTTCTACAACCAGAACCGCGTGGACAGCTCGATCGTCTACTTCCGGCTGGCGGCCCGTTCCACGGAAGACCGCACCATGGCGGATCTGCGGGAGACGGCCCTGTTCAACGCGGCGCGGCTCATGACGCGCGAGGCGAACGACACCGCGCGGGTGCACGCGGAGGCTCAGCGGCGCAACGTCGCGGACAGCGTGGTGAAGATGGAGTGGTATCACGAGGCGGAGGGCACCTACCGGGAGGTGCTGCAGATCCGGCCTCGGGACCTGCCGGCGCAGGCGAGCCTGGCCATGGTGCTGGTGGCGCAGCACCACGATGCCGACGCACGGATGGTGTACGACTCGATGCTGGCCCATACGGACTCGGCCGACGCCCTGGACCTGATGGACGCGGGCACGGCGCTGTTCCGGTCGCGGCAGTTCGACCTGTCGGCGCGGGCCTTCGAGCTGGGCCTGGCGAAGGACCGCTGCGATCGCGACGGGCTGTTCAACCTCAGCAACGTCTACCTGGCGCAGAAGGACTCGGTGAAGATGCTGGACGCCGCGCGGCGGCTGGTGGCGGTGGACTCGATGAACCGCACCTCGCTGCAGATGCTCGCGCGGGCGTGGCAGGACAACGGGAACAAGGACTCCACCCTGCGGGTGCTGCTCAAGGCCGACTCGCTGCCGTGGGAGATGGCGGTGCTGCGCTTCGAGCCGGGTGACACGTCCGCGACGTTCCACGGGATGGTCACCAACCTGAGGACCCAGCCCCTGAAGGGCTTCACGCTGGCCGTGCAGTTCCTGAACGCGGCGTGCGACGTGGTGGCGACGCAGACGGTCGAGCTGCCGGACCTCAACGGGAACGGGAACCCCGGGCAGTCGTACGACTTCAACCTGGCGGCGAACGGGCGGGGGATCCTGGCCTGGAAGTACAAGGTGCAGTGAGGATCGTTGACGGGGGGGCGCGGCCTTCGTAGGTTGCGCCCCATCAGCGGGCGTAATTCAGGGGTAGAATGCCAGCTTCCCAAGCTGGACGTCGCCGGTTCGAATCCGGTCGCCCGCTCCTGGTTGATGGCGCTGCAGCTTGTGTCTTGATGGTTGATGTGTCATCGCCAAGATGCGATGACGGGGACAAGGCGGGGACAGTGGGTCGCCGACTGCTCGGCGCAACCTGTCCCCGTCGTCGCGTCCGGGCTCACGCAGAGTGCGGTCACCCCGGCGCCGGGGTCGCGCACGCCGCGGCGCGCGTCAGCAGCAGCGCCCGCTCGCGCACGTTCTGGGCGAGCGAGGTGTTCGCCCGCATCGGCCTCGCCCAGGCGTTGATCCTCGTCGCAATGGTCCTCGCCGCCACCGGCATGGCGCGCGGCTACGGAGCGTTCCAGCCCGGCTTGGCCTGACCCTGACGCGCCAGCCGCGGCGGCTCGAGCCGGCACGCGAAACACCGTGTGGCGGCTCGATTTGTGTCCTGTCCGCGAGGCTCGCACATCGCTTGAAGGCCGGAGCAGAATGTATTGTGGATTAACGCGTTACGCTGTATCATCACAGGCCATATGTTACGTGTCGCCGCCGTCGCGCCCGGGTCCCTCGGTGACCAGCTCGGCCTCAAGAGCGGGGACGAGCTGCTCACGGTCGCGGGCCGCGAGCTGGTGGACTTCCTGGACTGGGAGTTCCTGACCGGCGACGAGTCGTTCGTCCTCCACGTGCGCTCGGCGGCCGGCGAGGAGACCGAGTACGACGTCGAGCGACCGGAGGGACTGCCCCTCGGCGTCGTCCTGGAGCCGCCCAGAATCCGGCGCTGCAACAACCGCTGCGACTTCTGCTTCGTGGACGGCAACCCCGAGGGCGCCCGGAAGCCGCTGTTCATCCGCGACGACGACTACCGGCTCAGCTTCCGGTACGGGAATTTCGCCACCCTCTCGAACCTGAAGGACAAGGACGTCCGGCGGATCCTCGAGTACCGCCTGTCGCCGCTGTACGTGTCGGTGCACGCCACCGACCCCGCCGTGCGGCGCCGCGTCCTCCGCAACCCGAAGGCTCCCGAGATCCTGCCGCAGCTCGAGTCGTTCGCCGCGGGCGGGATCCGGTTCCACACCCAGGTGGTCGTCGTGCCGGG
>DATJUT010000084.1 GCA_035502185.1 Gemmatimonadales bacterium | reverse complement strand
GGTCGACACGAAGTCGTCCGACAGCTTCCCGGCTTCCTGCTCGGCGCGGTCGAGCGCGGACACCAGCTCGCGCGAGAACTGGGGCTCGGCGCCGCCCGACTGCTTGGGGAAGCGGTCCAGCTCGCGGCTCACCTCGTCCTTGAGGCGCGCCACGTTCACGCCGACCTTGTTCACCAGCGGCGCGACGACCCCCTCGTCCTGGTCGAGCAGCGCGGCCAGCAGGTGCGCGTCGTTGACGACGGGATTCCCGCGGCGCCGCGCCTCGGCGCGCGCCGCCTCGAGCGCCTCGGCGCTCTTGATCGTGAGCTTCTCGTAGTTGGGCATATCGCCGTCCGGAATGGCAAGACACGTGCCCGGTCCAGGCTTGCCGGGCTGGCGGGAATCTGCCAGGACGGCACCAAAACGCAACGCACCGGCGGACGGAGCGGCAGGCGGCGGCGGGGGAGGCGCAACGGTCCGGGAGCGGTCCGCCGGCCGGCTGCGCCGCCGAGCCTGCCGGGGCCAGCGGGGGCTAGGGCGCGCTCAGCCTCGCACCGAGGCTCAGCGACCGGCCGCGGGCCGGGTAGCCCACCCGTTCGGCGTAGCGGGCGTCGAGCAGATTCGCCGCGCGCAGCGTGACCTGCATCCAGGGCGTGAGCGGCACGCGGCCGCCCAGGTCGAGCACGGCGTACGCCGGCACCAGGTCCGGGTAGACCGAGCCTGCGGTCGAGTCCAGATACCGCGCCGCGCGGCGGCCCTGGCTGCGCAGCTGCACGGCGACCGTGGCGCCGCGCCTCGCGCGCAGCGTGGCGGAGGCGACGACGAGGTCGGCGGCGCGGTCGAGCAGGGCCTCGCCGGCCACGAACGACAGGTCGATGAACGGGGACGGGCTCGCGAGGGAGACCGCCTTGGTCGGCAGATGGGACCAGGTGGCCGCGATCGAGAGCGCGCGGACCGGGTGCAGCTCCGCCGACACCTCCCAGCCCCGCGAGCGCGCGCTGCCGATGTTCACGCCGGCGTAGAGGTCCCCGGTCGTGCCCACGCCGATGGGAGCCAGCGCGATGTAGTCGTCGAACCGCTGGTCGATGACGGTGGCCGCCACGCTCGCCCGGCCGCGGGCGAAGGTCTGCCGCACGCCCAGCTCCAGGGTGCGGTCTCGTTCGTCGGTCGCGGTCGGGTACATGAAGATGAACTCGGAGTCGGAACGCACGCGGAACCCGGACCGTACGCCGGCGTGGACCCAGGTCGCCCCGCCGATCCTGCGTGCCAGCAAGGCGCGCCAGGTGGTCACCCGCGGTCCGCCTTTCGGAACGTCCCGGCGCACCTGGGCGGCGAACGACCAGGGCTCTCCCTCTCCGTCGCCGGCGATGCCGGCCACGACCCCGGTTGTCCGGTCCTCCACGCCCCGCTCGTTCCAGCTCAACGGCCCACCGACCAGGGTCGAGTCGGCGTCGGTCGCCTCCGACTCGTCCTGCTCCACGGCGACGGACGCGACGATCCAGGGTGCCAGCCGGTACCCGGCGCTCACGGCGTAGTGGGTGCGGTGGGCGACGGCGCGCCGGATGCTCTGCCAGTCCGCGGGATAGAACGCCGTGTCGGTGGGCACAGCATGATACCGCAGGCCGTCGTCGTGCCGGCCGACCAGCACCCCGAGCGCGAGGCGGCCCCCGAGCGTCGTCCCGGCCTCCAGCGAGAGCGTGGACGTGGTCGCCCGCTGCGCCTGGTCCAGGGTCACGAGCGCCGCCGGATCCGGTGCGAGGCCGATGTCGGCGCCGAAGAAGCCGTAGCTCGTCCTGGAGACGTACGCGCCGAGCTTCAGGTACGACGCGCGCATCTCGCCGACGCTGAGGCTGGTGCTCGCGGCGCCGCCCCTCAGCGACTCCCTCGCCGCGACGCCGCCGTCACTGCTGAGGCCGGAGGCCGCCGCGGACACCTGCCACCCCGGGCCGCCCGTCGCGCCCTCTCCCCGCCCGAGGACGGTGGCGTCCTGGCCCCACGCGGCCTCGACCGCGCCCCGGTCGGCGGACCGCGACGGGAACGTGGACACGTCGACGACCGTCGTGGCCGACCCGACGCCGCCGAGGTCGGCGGCCGCGCCGCGCCGCACCTCGATCCGGTCCACGCCATCGAGGGTGAGGTTCGCCAGGTCGGCCCAGGATGCGCCGATGTCGAGCGGGATGCCGTTCCACCGGACGAGCACGCCCGTCGGCCCGCCGCCGAGGCCGCCGAGCGCGACCGTGCCGCCGTCGAACGCGCCGCTCGCGACCACGTCGAGTCCCGGCGCTTCGCGAAGCGCGTCGGCCAGCGTCTGGATGCCCGCGGCGCGCAGCGCCGCACCCGACAGCACCGTGACCATGCCCGGCCGGCCGGAGCCTCCGGAAGCGCCGCTGTCGGCGGGCACCTGCGCCGACAGCGCGCCGGCGGCCGTGGCCATGACGACCGCGACGAGCGCCATCCGCGGAGCACGCTGGGCGAGACCGCTCACGCTCGCCAAGATAGGGACCCCCGCCCGCCCCAAAACAGACCGTACGCCATCGGCTTTTCGGCGGCGCCGCGTCCCCGATAAACGACGCGCGCCGGCCATGGGGGCCGGCGCGCGCCTCGCTCGTCCGAGCGCGTCGTCTACCTCACTTCGTCACCACCATCTTCCGCGATTGGCGGACCCCGTCCACCACCAGCTGGTAGACGTAGATCCCGGACGCCGCTTCCCGACCCGTGTTGAGATAGTTCCCATCCCAGTACGCGGAAAAGCTGCAGTACCCTCCGGCCTGCTCCACGCAATCCAGCGGAATGCCGCTCAACGGCTGACCCGAGCCCTGCAGGGTCGGGATCGCTACCAGCTGGGCGAGGATGTTGTAGATCCGGAGACTGACGACGGGACGATGCCCGTTGGCGAACACAGCTACGCTGAGACGAAACGGGATCGTTGTCGTCGGATTAAACGGGTTCGGATAATTCTGAAGCAGCTCGACCTGACCGCCTCGCCGCGTGCTGTCCTGCGCTCTTGCCAGCGACGGAGTGGCCAGGGCCAGTCCTACCACGAGCCACGCTACCGCGTAGCGCCGCATCCCTGACACTCCAATCCTAACGAAAAAGGGTCCTGGTCGACTGACTCCTGTCGAAGGGGAACGTAGTACGCCGTTTCGTCGTGTATGTTATGGAAAGGCAAGGAAATCGTCAAGCGCCGGGCCGCTTTCCGGGCACCCGCCGGTCCCCCTGCCTGACCGTAATTCCTTGCGTGTCACACCATTCCAAGAGGGGGATCAACCACTTTCGTGACCGGCCCAGCCGGTCGCGGATGGCCGCCGGGGTCGCCGGATCGAGTTCGGTGACGGCGCTCACGATCCGGTCCCGCTCGCGCCCGAGGGCGCCCGCCTCATAGAAGCGGTCCTTGCCCACCGCGACGACCACCCCCTCCCTGGCCATCAGCCGCAGCAGTCCAGCCACGTCCGCCCCCGGATGCCGCGCCGCCAGCTCCGCGACCGCCGGCGGCTCGGCGTCCGCCTCGCCGAGCTCGCGCAGCAGCTCCTCGCGCAGCCGCACGGCAGCGTCCCCGAGCCGCGGGGCCCACGCCGCCCGCCGCACCAGCGCGCCGTCGCGCGAGACGAGCTGCAGGTCCACGAGGTGCCGCTCCGCCAGGTCCACCAGGACCGCGGGCACGTCCCCCGCGGCCGAGCGCCACGACTGCGCCGGCATCCCCGGCTCGAGCGGGTGCTCGGCGTGGAACCGCTCGAGGGCGCCGGCGAGCCGCTCGGCGACGTCGGCGGCGACGGACCCCGCGAACAGACGGCCCTCCACTGCTACGATGCCCCCGGCGAGGGCAGCGTCGCAGGCCGCGGCGAAGCGGCTCGCGTCCATGCCGGCCGCGACCTCCAGCTCCGCGCGCGCCAGGCCCCGGTCCCCGCGTCGCGTGACCAGCAGCACGAGCAGGGCGGCGTCGCTCCCGGGCCACGACGGGAAGGCCCCGCGGGCGCGCGCGAGGCCGCGGTCGTCGGCCCACGGGTCCACCACCGTGCCACCCCCGATGGTCGTGACCGGCGAGTAGGAGCGCACCACGAACCGGTCGCCGGCGCGCGCGACGAGCGGCGACTCGAGCAGCAGGCGCGCGGGGACGCCGGCTGCGGCGCCGGGTGCCGGTGCGCCGCCCGCGGCCGGGTCGGCGGCTCCCGCGGCCGCCGGTGACACGCGCGCGAGCACCTCCGCCGTGCCGTGGTTGATGCGCACCCGGAGCCGCGGCTTCAGTTTCCCGGCCGCCTGGGGCAGCATCACGAGGGTCACGTCCATCGCGCGGCTCGCGCGCCAGCCCCCGCCGGAGACGACCACCTCGCCGCGCGCGACCTTCTCGTGCGGCGGGCCCACCAGCGCCAGCGCCGTGCGGCGGCCCGGGACGGCGCGGGGCGCCGGACGGCCGTGCACCTCGATGCTGCGCACCCGCGCCTCGAGCCCCGAGGGCAGCAGCACCAGGTGGTCGCCCTCGGCCGCGGTGCCGCTCCACACCGTGCCGGTCACGATGGTGCCCGCGCCGGGCAGGGCGAACGCGCGGTCCACCGGCATCCGGAACCGGTCGGCGGACGGCCGCGCCGCGAGCGCCTCCCCTTCCCGGGCCAGCGCGGACCTGAGCGCGTCGAGCCCAGTGCCGGTCACCGCCGAGACCTCCACCACCGGCCAGGCGCGTGCGAACGCGGCGGCGACCTTCTCCCGCACCTCGTCGGCCACCAGCGCGCGCCACGCCGCGTCCGGCGCCAGGTCGGTCTTGGTGAGCGCGACCACGCCGCGCGTCACGCCCAGGAAGCGCAGGATGGCCAGGTGCTCGGTGGTCTGCGGCATCACGCCTTCGTCCGCCGCCACCACCAGCAGCGCCAGGTCCACGCCCGTGGCGCCCGCGACCATGTTCCGGATGAACCCCTCGTGGCCGGGCACGTCCACCACGCTCGCCTCGACGTCGCCCAGCAGCAGCGGGGCGAACCCGAGGTCGATGGTGATGCCGCGCCGCTTCTCCTCCTCGAGGCGGTCGGTGTCCACGCCGGTCAGGGCCCTGACCAGCGCCGTCTTGCCGTGGTCGATGTGTCCGGCGGTGCCTATGACGAGGTGGCGGTCCACTCGGCCTGGTCCCAGAACGCCATGGCCGGCAGCGGCCGGTCCTCGGCGAGGTGGTAGCGGATGAACGACAGCAGCAGGCGGCGGTGCGACGCCGCGTGCCGCGCGTCGAGCGGCGGCTCGGGCAGCAGGCCGGCCACCAGGGCGGCCAGCGCGTCGCGGTCCGGCGGCGCGAGCTTCGCGACGGAGCCGGCGCCGCCGCGGTGCGAGGCGCACAGCGCCCCGCCCGCCGCCGCCGAGAAGTGGACGGCGCCTTCGACCGGCACGCCGCACGTCACGCAGCGGTCGAGCGAGGGCGAGAAGCCGAGCGCCACCACCACGGCCCAGCAGGCCGCGATCGCCGTGGCCTCCACGTCGTCCTCCGGCGCCGCGGACAGGGCGGCCAGCCCGCCGGCCACGGCGGCGAACACGCCGGCGTGCGCCTCGGCGGGCGCGGCCTTGAGCGCCAGCTCCGCCACGGCGCAGGCCGAGGCGAAGCGCGCGACGCCGTGGGCCAGGGCCGCGTGCGCGTCGGTGATCTCGAAGGCCGTCAGGGGGTGCAGGTCGCGCGCCTCGTGCACCCGGAGGCTCGCCTCGCCGAAGGCGAACAGGTCGAGCCGCGGCCCGGTGGCGGCCTTCGCCCGGCGGGCGCCGCGCGCGATGGCGCTCCGGAGCCCGAGGTCGCGCGTCAGGAGCCGCAGGATCTTGGAGGTGTCGCCGTACGGCATGACGTGCAGGATCACGGCGGGCGTCGTGACGAGCGGCATCCGGAGAAGATACTCTCAGCCGCGGCTCATCGCCCGCCGGCCAGCCTCAGCCCGACGAACACCGCGCGCCGCCGCGAGGGGAAGTTCAGCACCTGCTGGTAGCGCTGGTCGAGCAGGTTCTCGACCTTGAGGGTGAGCGCGACCGCGGGGCTCGCGCCGCCGCTCCTCCTCCCGCCGATCAGCGGCGCCACGCCGGCCAGGTCCACGCGCACGTAGGCCGGAAGGACGACGCGGGTGGCCGGGAAGGTCGCGAAGTCCTCGTCCACCCGGTTCCCCACGTAGTACGCGGTCAGGCTCGCGCTCCCGCCCGCCCCGACCCGCGCCGTCGCGCCCGCGCTCCCCGCGTGGATCGGCCGCCTGAGCAGGCGCTGGCCCTGCGCGAACGCGGCCCCGTCGTACCCGGAGTCCTGCGCCGCCGTGTGCGTGTAGGTGTACTGGGCCCGGACCTCCACGGAGGGGCCGACCGCAGCGCGCGCCTCGAGCTCCAGTCCCGAGGCCTCCGCCGCCGCCACGTTGTAGTAGTTGGGCGAGGTGGGCGTCGGCGGCGCGGACGTGTACTGGATCAGGTTCCGGAACCGCTGCGAGAACCAGGTCGCGGACACGACCAGCGCCCCGTTGCCCCAGCCCTGCTCGATTCCCGCATCCCAGCTGGTCGAGCGCTCCGGCTTCAGCGCCGCGTTCCCCAGCACGTAGCCGGTCGCGTAGTTCTCGAAGAAGCTGGGTTCCTTGAACGCGGTGCCCACCGTGGCGTGCAGCTTCGCGGTGCCGAGCCGGTACGCCGCACCCGCGCGCCCGGTGGCGAACGACCCGAACGCCTGGTTCCGCTCCAGTCTCGCGCCCGCCACCAGCGACAGCGCGCGCCGGGGCTCGGCCAGCGCCTGGACGTAGACCGCCCGGTTCCAGCGGCTCACCACCAGCGAGTCCGCGCTCGGACCGTACTGGCTGAGCGACAAACTGGTGCTCCGCTCCGCCTCGGTCTCGAGCGCCGCGCCCGCCGTGAGCACCGTGCCCGCCGCGGCGTGGAGGTTGAGCCGCGCGTCCGCGCTGCGGCGGCTCAGGCGGTCGAAGCTGCTGAACGCGTAGAAGCCCAGGGTGTCGGCCGGCGTGTTCGGCTCCTGGTCCACCCGGCCGCTCGACTCCGTCATCCCGAGCAGCATCCGGGCCTCGAGCGCCGGCGTCAGGAAGCGGCCCGCGTCGAGGCTCGTCGCGACCGCGCTGCCCGACTGCCACTGGTTGTGGTACGTGACGTTGCCGGACCCGTCCGTCGGGTAGTGATACAGGTCGTTGGTGTAGCGCGCGGAGAGCCGCGCGCTGGTCCTCCCGTCCGGCACCAGGCTCAGCGCGCCGCTCAGCACGTCGTTGCGGTAGCGGTTGTTGAACGCGTAGATGCCGTCGTCGGCGAAGTGCGACCAGCCGAGGCTGAGGCCCGCCCGATCGCCGCCCCCGGACACCCGCGCGTCCCAGCTCCGCGCGCCGAACGTGCCGCCCGCCGCCCCCGCGTCCCAGCGCAGCGGCCCGCTCCCGCTGCGGGTGAACACCTGCACGACGCCCGTGACGGCATCGGAGCCGTACAGCACGCTGGCCGGCCCGCGCACGATCTCGATCCGGTCCACGTCGGCGGTGGACAGCGTCGCCAGGTCCACGCCGCCGCCGGGCGTGTTGAGCGATACGCCGTCCACCAGCACCCGCACGTAATCGCTCTCGCCGCCGCGCACGAACAGCGACGTCGCGCTGCCGAACGGCCCGGTCTCCACCACCTCCGCGCCGGGCACGGCGCGCAGCGCGTCGGCCACGGTGGCGACGCCGCGCTCGCGCAGCTCGTCGCCGCCGACCACGGTGACCGACGAGGCGACGGAGCCCAGCGGCGTCGGCAGCCGCGTCGCGGTGACGACGATCGGCGCGAGCCGCACCGTGTCCGAAGGCTGCTGCGCGGCGAGGCCCGCGGAGGCGAACGGCGCGGCCCAGCAGGCGGCGAGGGCGGCCGCGGCCGCACGGGCGGCGAGCCGGGTCCGGAGCGCCGGGACGTGGTGGTTGCTCATCGGGAATCCTCCGGGGTGGGCGGCGGGCGCCGCTCCGGGTACAGTTGCGGGGTTCCGTCGGGCAGCTGGTGCACGGCGACCGGCCAGTCGAACACGGCGGCGAGCCGGCCCGGCTCCAGCACGCGCGCGGGCGCGTCGTCCGCGACGACGCGCCCGCCGGCGAGCAGCACCAGGCGGTCCGCGAACCGGGCGGCGACGTTGATGTGATGCGACACGACCAGCGCGGCGAGGCCGCCCGGCCGCACCAGGCCGGTCACCAGCTCGAACAGCTCCATCTCGTGCCGCAGGTCGAGCGAGGCCGTGGGCTCGTCCAGCACCAGGCCCACCGGCTCCTGCGCCAGGGCGCGCGCGATGCGCACCCGCTGCCACTCGCCGCCGGAGAGCGTGGCCACCCAGCGGCTCGCGAGCGCCGCGACGTCGGCGCGCGCCATCGCCCGCTCGACGGCCGCGCGGTCGGCGGCCCCCGGCGCGCGCCACGAGCCGAGGTGGGGGTAGCGCCCCATCTCCACCGCCTCCCGCACCGTGATCGGGAACGCCGGCTCCTCGCGCTGGGCCACGACGCCCACCGCGCGGGCCAGCGCGTCGCGCGGCCACGAGCGCGCCTCGCGCCCGAGCGTCAGGGCCCGGCCCTCGGCGCACGGCACCAGGCCCAGCAGCGCGCGCAGCAGCGTCGTCTTGCCGGCGCCGTTGGGGCCCACCACGGCGACGCACTCGCCGCGGCGCACGGCGAGCGAGACGGCCTCGACCGCCGGCGCGCCGGCGCCGTAGCGCACCGTGGCGCCGCTCAGCTCGAAGACCGCGCCGGAGGAGACCTCCCCGGCGTCGGAAGCATCATTCGCGCCGCCCGTACCGGACTCACCCCGACCGGACATCACCGCGCCGGACATCACCACGCCGGACGAGGCCGCCCCGGCGCCGGAAGCGTCCTTCGCGCCGCCCGCACCGGACTCGGACGTCACCGGCTCGTCCATCGCCGCAGCAGCACCGCGAAGATCGGAACACCCACCACGGCGGTCACCACGCCGACCGGCAGCTCGAGCGGGGCGAACAGCGTGCGCGCCAGCGTGTCGGCCAGCACCAGGAACGTGCCGCCCAGCACGAAGGCCGCCGGCAGCAGGAACCGGTGGTCGTGCCCCCGCACCAGCCGCACCGCGTGGGGCACCACCAGGCCCACGAAGCCGATCATGCCCGCCGCCGCGACGCTCGCCGCCGCCAGCAGCGAGGCGGCCACGTACACCCGCCGCTTGGTGCGCGCGACGTCGGCGCCGAGGTGCTGCGCCGGCTCCTCGCCCAGGGCGAGCAGGTTGAGGTTGCGCGCCTCCGCCAGCAGCACGGCGACGGCGGGCGCGGCGTACGCGGCCAGCGCCAGCACGCCCGTCCAGGCGACGCCCCCCAGGCTCCCCATCAGCCACAGCGTGGCCGTCTTGACCTGCGTCGCCTCGCTCACCGCCAGCACGCCGGCCAGCAGCGCGCCCGCGAAGGCGCCGACCACCACCCCCGCCAGCAGCAGCACCCGGCTGTCGAGGCCGCCGCCCGCGATCAGCGCCAGCCGGTACACGACCGCCACGGCCAGCAGCGCGCCGGCGAACGCCGCGGCCGGCAGGGCCCACGCCGACGCGACGCCCGCCGCGATCGCGAGCACCGCCCCGAGGCCGGCGCCGCCCGACAGCCCGAGTAGGTAGGGATCGGCGAGCGGGTTGCGGACCAGCGCCTGCAGCGCGGCGCCCGCGACCGCGAGCACGCCGCCCACGACGAACCCGAGCGCCACCCGCGGCGCGCGCAGCGACCACACGATCGCGACGGCCGTCGGATCGCCGCGGCCAGCCAGCGCCCGCAGGAGGGCCCGCGGCGCGAGCGGCGCGGCGCCGAGCGCGACGCCGAGCACGAGCGCCGCGAGGGCCGCCACGCCGAGCCCCGCCAGGAACGCCGCGGCCCCGGGACGCCTCACCGGCCCGACCGCCAGCGCAGCGGCGCGATCCGTCGCGCGAGGTCCTCGGCCGCCAGCGGCATCCGCGGCCCCGGCCGGCCGTAGAGGCTCGCGTCCACCACCAGCACCCTGCCCTCGCGCACCGCGCGCACCGTGGTCCAGCCCGGCCGCGCGGCGAGGTCGGGCGGGTGCAGCGTGTCGGGGGCCAGGACCAGCACGGCGTCGGGGTCGCGGGAGGCGATCGCCTCGAGGCTGACCGTCGCGGCCGACGCGCCGAGGTCGCCGAAGCTGTTGACCGCGCCCGCGGCCTCGAGCACCTGCGAGAGGTAGCTGCCCCGCCCCACCGTCATCGGCGGGCTGGCCCACACGTCCACGTAGAGGAGCGGGCGCCGTCCCGGCTGGGCGGCGATGCGCGCGCGCACCGCGCCGAGCGACGCGTCGAACGCGGCCACCAGCGAGTCGGCGGCGTCGGCCTCGCCGGTGAGGATCCCGAGCCGCCGGGCGGCGCGGACGACGTCGGCCCCGAGATCCAGCTTGAGGACCGCGACCGGGATGCCGAGCGCGGTGAGCCCCTGGACCGCGGCGCGGTTGGCCGCGGACGCGTACAGCACCACGAGGTCCGGGCGGCGCGCGACCACGGCCTCGACGCTCGGCTGCATCCCGTTGCCCACGCTGGGCACCGCCCGTGCGGCCGGCGGCCAGTCGCAGTAGTCCGTCCGGCCCACGAGCCGCGGGCCGGCGCCGATGGCGAACAGGATCTCAGTGCTGGAGGGCGACAGGGAGACGATCCGCTGCGCCGGCGCGGCCAGCGCGACGGTGCGGCCCCAATCGTCGGTGATGGAGAGTGTGCCGCGCGCCGGCCGCGCCGTACACGCGGCGACGAGCGCCAGGAACAACGCCAGAACTCGGACCACCGCCCCTCCCGCGAGGGCTTGAGGTGGAGCGCGAACGGCGAGGTCTCCTGGCTCCGGGTCCCTCCGCCCGCCTTCCCGGCCGTCGGCCAGTGGCGTGTGGGCGAAGGGTGGGACGAATCCCTACCCGTTACAGTGGCGGGGCCGCGCCGGATTCACACCGGCTTCCGAGATCCCCGTTCGCGTCGAACGACGGTTGTGACTGCCGATCCAATCTACACCGGGCGCCTCAGCGGGGCGCAAGCCGTCCGGCGACCTGCGCCTTGAGCGCGGCGCGCTTCGCCTGGTAGGCGGCCCACTCGTCCGCCGGCGTCTCGGCCTGCCGCGCGGCGTACCGCTCGTCCAGCGCCACGATCTGCCGCAGCAGCGCGTCCCGGTCCGGCTCACGGCCGCCGGCGCCCGCGTCCGGCGCGGGGGGCGCGGCGACGAGCGTGCGCCGGCGCGCCGCCAGCCAGCCGCCCGACGCGAGGAGCAGCGCCGACAGCGCGATCGCCATCCAGGCGAGGTTAGTGCGGGAGGGGGGAGCGCCGAAGGTGATCACCGCGGTCTCGCCGCGCACCACCCGGGTGGACGAGAAGTGCCGGAAGGTGCGGCCTTCGAGCTGCAGCGGGTCGCCGCCCGCCAGGGCCGCGCCGCTCGCGTTGGCCCGCGTGTCCTCCACCAGCACCTCGAGCCGCGCCGTCGGCTGGTCGATCGGCACCTTGAGCTGTCGAGCGCCGTTCGGCACGACGTACATCCCCACCACCTGCTTGAGGCCGGGCGGGAACGGCGCCGTCACCAGTAGGCTGTCCCCGGCCCGGCGCACGGCCTCCGGCGGCACGTCGCCCTCGCCCACGCGGAACGCGTCGATGCCCGAAGGCAGCAGCATCCGCCAGGTGGGCGTCCGGCCGCGGGTGACCATCGTGGTGGTCCCCGGGTTGGCCACCTGCACGATGTCCAGCACGTCGCGCGACCCGTCCTCGCCGGCGGCGGAGATCACGAGGTGCCGCACCGCCACGTCGAGCGGGGCGCCGACGCTGCTGGTGTCGAACACCGCGAGCACGATCGAGTCGGCGCTGGCGCGGCTCCCGGCCGCGAAGGCGGCGGAGAAGTAGCCGATGCCGTCGTACAGGGTGGAGACGACGTACATCGCGGCGGTGTCGGGCCGCGCCACCCGGAAGGCGAACGCACCGCGCGCGCTGCTCGCCGCCGAGTCCATCGGCCCCTCGTGGGAGCCGCCCACCCGGTGCGCGACGACGCGCTGGCCGGCGAGCGCGGTGGTGTCGGCCCCGCGGATCCGCACCACGCGGCCGGCGAGCACGAGCGGCGCCGGGCCCTGCGCCCGGGCCGCCGTCACGAGCCCCGCCGCCACGAGCGCGACAGCCGCGGCACGCCGGGCCGCGGCCGCCGCGCTACGGCATGAACTTGCCAAAATCCTCGGGGTCGAGGTTCTGCAGGTAGGTCTTGAGCGACTCGGCGTCGAGCGGGCCCTCGTCCTTCGAGGGCTCCACGGTGCTGATCGGCGCCGTGTCGAGCAGGTCCGGGTGGGTGAAGATCGGCGCCTTCAGCCGCAGCGCGATCGCGATGCTGTCGGAGGGACGCGCGTCGAGCTGGACCCAGTCGCCGTTGCGGTGGATCTGCAGCTCCGCGTAGTAGGTGTTCTCCTTCACGGCGGTGATCAGCACGCGCTTCAGCTCGCCGCCCAGGCCGAGGATCACCTGCTTGAGGAGGTCGTGGGTGAGCGGCCGGCTGAACTTGACGCCGGCCAGCTCCATCGCGATCGCGCTCGCCTCGGCCGGCCCGATCCAGATGGGCAGCACGCGCGGCCCGTCCTTCTCCTGGAGGACGACGACCGGGGCGTTGGTGTTCCGGTCGAAGCCGAGGTGCGCGACCCGCACCTCGACCAGCGCCTTGCCCTGCGGCTCAGGTGCCAAGGTCCCACGACGCGAGGTAGTGCTGCTGCTCGGGCGTCAGCGTGTCGATGGCGAGCCCCATGCCCGCCAGCTTGAGCCGGGCGATCTCCTTGTCGATCTCCACGGGCACGCGGTGCACGTCCTTCGAGAGCTTCGCCGCGTGCTTGATCAGGTACTCGGCGCCGAGGGCCTGGTTGGCGAACGACATGTCCATCACGCTCGCCGGATGCCCCTCGGCCGCGGCGAGGTTGATGAGGCGCCCCTCGGCGAGAATGTGGACGCGCTTGCCGTC
>DATJUT010000083.1 GCA_035502185.1 Gemmatimonadales bacterium | reverse complement strand
GTCGTGCGTCCAGGTCGCGACGCCCTGCAGCTCGATGAAGTAGATGCGGTTGTGCACGATGTGGGCGTCGAGGTCCAGGAGGCGCGAGAACTGGCCGCCGTCCTCCTTGGTGGTGCCCACGAAGCCGAGGTTCGACGTCGGACCGAGGTCGTAGCGCAGCCGCGTGATGCCGAACAGCGGGTGGCTGCCCGTGGCGGATTCCGACGTCGAGTCGGACGACACGATCGTGGCGATGGTCCAGGGACCCACCTTGCCCGCCAGCTTGGCGCCCGCGTCCGGGCTCACGATGCGGCGCGTGTAGATCAGCTGGTTCGGGCTGTCCAAAAGCTCGAGGCCGTCGAGGAAGAAGGGCCGCTTCTCCGGATAGAAGAGCGCGAATCGCTGGTTCAGCGTGACCTGCCCGACGTCGGCCTCCACCTGCGAGAAGTCCGGCTTGACCGTGCCGTCGAGCGAGAGGTTGGGCGTGACGCCGTAGTGGGCGTCGAGGCCCAGCTGGATCTCGCCCGCGCCGGCGCGGCCGGTCTGGTACCGGTAGCCGCCGCCCGTCGTGTCGCCGTTGATGCGGTCCGTCACGACCGGCGTGAGGTCCAGCACCAGGCCGCGCCGGAGGTCCGTCAGGCTGTCGATCCAGCCGGACTGGTTGATGAAGCTGGCGCTCGCCCGGATGGCCGGCGCCCAGGAATCCTGGTAGCCCGAGTGCTGCACCCGGCGCAGCACGTTGAGGCCCCACGACTGCACCTTGCCGCCGGCGTAGCGCAGGCTCTTGAACGGGATGCGGATCTCGACGTCGTACCCGCCGGGCACGAGGCGCCCGCGAGACTGGAAGATGAAGTCGGGGTTCAGGTCCACGTTGCCGTTGAGGACGTTCAGCGCGCTGATGCTGGTGCCGCCGGACGTGCCGCCCGCGCCGCCGGCATAGGCGTCGATGCGCACGCCGTCCTGCTGCACGCCGAACGGGTTCACCCCGAACAGGAAGGCGCGCCGCCGGTCGTTGTAGGTGTCGAGGAGGATCTGGACGTAGTCGTCGGCGTCGATGTTGTCCCGGTCGGCGTGGGTGGCGTGGACCAGGTCGCCGTGGACCTCGCGGGCGCGGATACCGAAGTAGATCGCGGTCGGCGAGTACCACACCAGCACCTCGGTGGGCTCCTCGGCGGGCCGCGAGTCCACCGGCTGGTACTCCGAGAAGCCCACCAGGCGCGCCGCGCGCTGCCAGACCGGCTCGTCCAGCACGCCGTCCACCACCACGGTGGTGTCGACGCGCGGGATCCGGACGTGCAACTGGTGCTGCCGGCCGTCGAAGACGGGGCCGGAGTCGGGGAGTTGAATCAGGGCCAGCAGCGCGAGGGTCGGGAGCACGGCCCGGAGAATCTACTCGGGCATGGTCCGGCGAGGCAGTGACCGGGAGGGCCGGCTCGCCCGGCTATTCGTACCTGAGCGCGATGATCGGATCCATCAGCGACGCCCGCCGCGCCGGCCACACGCCGAAAACGACCCCGACGGTGAAGCTGAACAGGAACGCCAGCACGATCGAGAACGGCGAGATGAGGGTGTTCCAGTGGAAGATCCGGCTCAGCGCGATGGCGCCGCCGCCGCCGATCACGACTCCGATCGCACCGCCCACCAGGCACAACACCAGGGCTTCGACCAGGAACTGGAACAGGATCGCGCCGCGGGTCGCGCCGAGCGCCTTGCGCACGCCGATCTCGCGGGTCCGCTCGGTGACGGACACGAGCATGATGTTCATGATGCCGATCCCGCCCACCAGCAGCGAGACGAGCGCGATGCCGGCCAGCAGCGCCGAGAAGGTCTGCGACGTCTGGCTCAGGGTCTGCGCCAGGTCCGCCTGGTTGCGGATCTGGAAGTCGTTGGGGGCCGACGGCTGGATCTTGTGCTTCCGCCGCAGCGCCTGCTCCAGCGAGATCATCGCCACGCTGGTGTTCCGGGCGTCGTCCACCTTCACGGTGATGCTGCGCACGCGGTCGGTGCCCATCAGGCGATACCGCGCGGTCGAAAGCGGGATGAAGAGCTGCTCGTCGGGATTCATCCAGCCCTGCTGCGCCCCCTTCGAGCCCAGCAGCCCGACGATCTCGAAGGTGATCCCCCGGATCTCGACCGTCTGGCCGATCATCGCCGCGCCGTTCTGGCCGAAGTCGTCCCCGACCGCCGAGCCGATGACGGCCACCCGGCGCCGGGCCTCGTCGTCGCCGGCCGTGAACACGCGGCCCGCGGTGACCACGTAGTTCCGGGCGGGGAAGTAGGACGGGGTGGTCCCGGTCACCTGGATGTTCGCGTTCAGGTTCCGGTACTTGACCTGGAACGAGCGGTTGATCTCGGGCATCACGGCCACGAGGTGCCGGGCGCCGTTCTGGATCTCCGTCGCGTCGTCCACGGTCAGCCCGACCCGCTGGTCGCTGGCCACGCCGTGCATGAACTGCTGCCCCGGCATCACGCTGAGCAGGTTGGTGCCCAGCGCCGAGATGTTGTCCTGCACCGCCTTCTGCGCTCCGGAGCCGAGGGCGATCATCGTGATCACGGCGCCCACGCCGATGATGATGCCCAGCATCGTCAGGAACGACCGCAGCTTGTTGGCCCGGATCGCCGAGAGGGCGACCTTCCAGATCTCGAGAAACAGCACGGCTACGGCCCCCCGGGCGGCGGGCCGGGGCGCGACGGGGTCGCGCTCTGGGTCCGCGAGGTGGACGGCGTCGCCGTGGGGGCGGCCGACCGCGTCTGCTGCTGCTGTTGCATTCCCGGCACGGCGGTGAACCGGGACAGCCGGTCGCGCATCTCCGCCTGCTGCTGGACCAGCGACGCCGACGGCAACAGCAGCACGGTGTCCTTCTCGCCCAGGCCGGCGACGACCTCGCTGTAGTCCATGTCGGTCAGGCCGGTGCGGACCCGCACCGGCGTCGGCCGCCCGCCCCGCAGCGCGAATACGATGTAGCTGCCGCCGAACTGGTAGGCCTGGCCCTCGCCGAAGCGGCGGCGGGCCTGGCCGTCGCCGGCACCGGAGGCGCCGCCCATGCGGCTCTGGAACTGCCGCATCACCTGCTGGCGGATCGCCTGCTCCTGGGGGGTGAGCTGCTCGCCGCTGAACTGCTTGCGGAAGATGGCCCGCACCTGCTCCTGCGTGACCCCCTCCGGCAGCTGCACTTGCGGACGCTCCCCGGCGGGCGCCCCGGCGACGGGCGGGCCGCCGACCCGCGACGCGGGGTCGGCGCCGCGCGCCGGCGCGCTGGCGCCCGGCTCGGGCACGCTGCCGCCCTCGCTGGCGCGCCCGGTGCCGCGGGCCGGTGCGGCGGCGGCCACGGCCTCCGGATTGGCGCGGGCCAGCGAGTCCTGGACCGCGAGCTGGCGGTCGACGTCCTTCGAATCGATCCCCAGCACCTGCGCGGCGGAGCCCACATCGCGCTGGGTGCGCAGCGCGGCGGTCGGAATCGCCAGCACGTTCTGCCGCTGGCCGATCTGCACCGCCACCTCGGCGTTCATGCCCGGCCGCAGCAGCCCCTCGTGGTTGGGGATGTTCACCTGCACCGCGAACATCGTGACGTTCTGCGAGACCGTGGATTGCGGCTCGATCTTCAGCACCGTGCCCTGGAACGGCCGGTTGGGATAGGCGTCCACCGTGATCGTCACCGGCATTCCGGGCTGCACCTTGCCGATGTCCGTCTCGTCCACCAGCGCCTGCACCTCGACCGTGCCGAGGTCCGCCATCTGGAGCAGGACGGTGCCGCCGGAGACGTCGTGCACGGCGGAGGTGATGACGGCGCCGGCCTCGACCTTCTTGGTCAGGATGGTGCCGTCGATGGACGCGAGCACGTTGCAGTCGGTCAGCGCGTCCTGGGCGCTCTGCAGGCCGGCCTGCGCGCGCACCAGCTGGGCCCGCGCATTGGCGTCGGCCAGGTTGGCGTTGTCGTGGTCCTGCTCGCTCAGCACGCCGGAGGCGAACATCTGGTCGGCGCGCCGCTTCTGCGCGGCCGCGTTGGCGGCCTGCGCCTGCGCGACCTCGAGATCGGCCTGGGCCTGGTTGAACGCGGTCGTCGGGTCGCGCCGGTCCACCTTCACCAGCGTGTCGCCGCGATGCACCATGTCCCCGGTCTCGACCCGCATCTCGAGGATCTGGCCGGACGCCCGCGACTTCACGTCCACGATCTGGATCGGCTGGATGGAGCCGTTGGCCTCCGCCGACACGACGATGTCCCGCCGGGCGACGGCCTGGGGCTCGTACAGCAGCACGGGCTGGGGTTTCCGGCAGGCCGCCACGGCCGCGACGGCGGCGAGGGCCAGGCCTGGGCGCAGCGCATTCATCGAATCCGACCTTCCACTGCCGTGTCCCGGTCGATGACGCCGTCGAGGATGTGGATCTGGCGTCTCGCGTGGGCGGCGATGTCGTGTTCGTGCGTGACCAGGATGATGGTCTGGCCCCGCGACCACAGCTGCTCGAACAGCTGCATGATCTCCTCGCCTGTCTTCGAGTCGAGGTTGCCCGTCGGCTCGTCGGCGAGGAGGATGCTGGGGTGGTTGATCAACGCGCGGGCGACCGCGACGCGCTGGCGCTGCCCGCCGGACAGCTCGGCCGGACGGTGGTCCTTGCGGTCCCCGAGGCCCACGGCCTCCAGGGACTGGGCGGCGCGCTCGCGGCGCTCCCTGGAGGGGACGCCCGCGTAGATCAGGGGCAGCTCAACGTTGTGCAGCGCGCTGGCCCGCGGGAGCAGGTTGAAGGTCTGGAAGACGAAGCCGATTTCCTTGTTGCGGATCCGGGCCAGCTCGCTGTCGCCGAGATCCGAGACGCGCTGGCCGTTGAGCCAGTACTCCCCGGCGGTCGGCGTGTCGAGGCAGCCGATCACGTTCATCAGCGTGGACTTGCCGGAGCCCGACGGCCCCATGACCGCCACGAACTCGTTGCGGTGGATCTCGAGGTCCACGCCCCGGAGCGCCTTGATCGTCTCCGAGCCCAGGACGTAGTCCCGCGTCAGGCGCTCGGTCTTGATGATCGGGCCGTCGGCGGCCGTCGGGTCCGACGACCGGACCAGCTCGGCGGCCGCGGTCACAGGCCGTGTCCCACCAGGGCCTCGAGTGTCGCCCGGGCGATGAGGTAGTTGTACCGGGCCTGCACCAGGCCGGTCTCGGCCTGGTTGAGGGTGGTTTCCGCGGTGAGCAGGTCCACGATGGTCGAGGCGCCGAGCCGGTAGCGCTCGCGCTGCATCCGCAGCGCCTCCTGCGCCGCCGCGACGGTGGTACGCGCCACGTCGATCTGGGCGGCCGCGGCGTCGAGGGCGGTCAACTCCTGCGTGAGGCTGGCGTCGAGGCCGAGCCGCGCGTCGCGGAGCTTGGCCTGGGAGGCCTGGAAGTTCGCGTCGGCGTTGACGATGCTGGCTTCGCGCTGGAAGCCGTTGAAGATCGGAACGGAGAGCGCCAGGCTGACGTTCCAGGTCCCGGTGTACCTCGGCCCCCGGACGTAGAAGGTATCGGGCTTCGACGGAATCACGGAGTCCGGCACGATGTTCCGTTGCAGCGGGGCCTGGGCCAGCGGGAGCTGCGAGCCGGTCCAGGTTTCCCGGGCCCCGAGGCTCAGCGTCGGGTAATACAGGGCCCGGTTCGCGGTGAGGGTCGCCCGGGCCGCGGCCACGCCCGCCTGCGCCTGCACGACCGACGGCGCGTGCGCCTCGGCGTCGCCCCGCAGGGCCGCGGTGTCCAAACTGGTGAGCCGCACCTCCAGCGCCGTATCCGGCACCGCCGCCACCATCCCCTCCGCGCCGATCGCGCGGGCCAGGGTGGCCTGCGCGGTGAGGGCGTTGGCCCGCGCCTGGATCAGCTGCACCTCGGCGTTGCCGTAGTCCACGCTCGCCTGGAGCGAATCGGAGCGGGTCGTCGCGCCGAGCCGCAGCTTCTCCGTCGTCAGCTTGAGCTGCTGGTCGGAGCGGGCGAGGTTCGCCTGCGCGACGCCCACCAGCTCCTGGGTCGAGAGCGCGTTGAAGAACGCCTGCTTGGTGTTGAGGTCGGTCGCGTAGTCCTGCTGGAGCAGGGCGGCCTGGTTCAGGTCCCGGGTGGCGTTCGCCGCCCGCTGGTTCGCGCCGCGCTGGAAGCCCGTGAACAGGTTGAGGCTCGCGTTGAGGCTGAACGACGAGTTGTCGGTAATCGGGTTGACCTGCGCCGCGCCGAACTGGTTGACCCGCTGGGGGCTGTTGCGCGCCGCGGTGCCGGTGCCGGTGACGGTCGGCAGGTACGCGCCCCAGGCCTGGGTGACCCCCATGTTGGCGATGCGCAGGTTCTGCTGCGCCTGCACCTGCGAGGGGTTGTACTGCCGGCCGAGCTGGAGGGCCTGCTCCAGCGTGACGCGCGCCACCGAAGCCGCCGGCTGCGGCCCGGTCATCACCGCGGGCGGTGGCGCCGGCGCCTGAGGCGGAGCGGTCGGTGGCGGCTGAGGCGGCGTGGGCTGTTGGGCTCGGGCGGCGCCGGCGAGCAGAACGGCGGCCGCCAGCGTCACAGCTGTCGTGAGTGCTTTCATCATGGGTTCGTGGCTTGCGCGGCCGCCGCACTGTCGGCCCGGGCGCGCTCGGCCCGGTCGCGGTCCAGCAGCCGCTGGTACGCCTCCCGCTGCGCGGGAGTGAGGATGGTCCGGATCTCGTCGGCGACCTTGGCGCGCACCGAATCGAGCCGGGGCCGCACGGCCTGCATGATCGCGCGCATCTCGGGGCGGTGCCGGCGCAGGATCGCGACCACGGTGTCGTGCTGGCCGTGGCCGAGCTTCAGCTCCCCGGCCAGGTAGCCGGAGTAGGTGCCGCGGTCGGGGCTGCAGCCGTGCCGCGCCGCGTACCAGTCGTTGGCCAGGGCACCGGCGGCGATCCCGACCACCGCCACCGCCGCCAGCAACGTGACCGCCCAGGCCTTCGACTTGTTGAACATCCCGCCGTCCTAGTTTCCCACGGTTTCAGCGAGGACGAATGCCGTCCCCGTGCTGGCGCCCATCAGGTCCGCCGTGAGGCTCGGCTCCGCCGCGCTCGCCGGCGCGCCCAACCGCAACCGGGGCAGGGCGATGGCGAGCGCCAGGCCGATGATGGCGACGATGAGCCACGGGCGCGCCCAGGCCTCGAGCCAGGTCCACGCCAGGCCCACGCCCACCACCTGTGGCGCCGTCCGCCGCCGGTGCAGGGCCCCGGCCGCCCGGAGCAGCACCGCGTCGGTGAACGCGCTTCCGTCGTCGTCAGGCGTGAGCAACCGCTTCAAGAGGTCGTTCATCGTTCCTCCACCCGCCTGCCCGGGCCGTACGGCTCGAGCGCGACCCGCAACGCGCGGCGCGCATGAAACACGTCCGACCGTACCGTGCCTTCCGGGATCTCCAGGGCGGCCGCGATCTCCGCGTGCGAGTACCCCTCCACGTCGAACAGCGTCACGGCGACCCGCTGTCGCTCCGGCAGCGCTCCCAGCGCCACGTCCAGCCGCTGCCGGATCTCGGCGGCCTCGGCGTGGGACGCCGGCGACAATCCGCGGGCGGGGGCCCTCTCGTCGAGCGTGTCGGCCCGCCGCACCGCCCGTCTCCGCACCAGGTCGATCGACGCGTTGGTCGCGATCCGCATCAGCCAGGGGCCGAACGGCCGCGACGGATCGTAGGTCTCGATCCGGTCCAGCGCCGACAGGAACGCGTCCTGGGCGGCGTCGTCGGCGTCGTGGACGTCGCCCGTCACCGCGCGCGTCAGCCGCCGGACCGCCGCCTGGTGGCGTTGGACCAGTGCGCCGAACGCTGCCCGATCGCCCGTCGCGGCCTGCGCCGCGAGCGCGGCGTCGGGCTCCACCGCTGTATTACGCAGGGAACTCGGACGGCGTTGGCAGGGTGGTCACCCGGCGGAGCCGAGCCCCAGGTCGCGCTCCACCGGCCGCAGGGCCTCGATCACGAACCGGATGTGGTCGTCGAGCGGCACGCCCAGCTCCTCGGCGCCTTCGCGGATCTCGTCCCGGTTCACGTTCCGGGCGAACGCCTTGTCCTTGAGCTTCTTCTTCACCGACGGCACCTCGAGATCGGCGAGGCTCCGGCTCGGGCGCACCAGGGCGCACGCCACCAGGAAGCCGCACAGCTCGTCCACGGCGTACAGCGTCTTGGCGAGCCGCGTGTCGCGCGGCACCCCCGTATAGGATGCGTGGCCCAGGATCGCGCGTCGCAGCGGCTCGGGGTACCCCTTGGCAGCCAGGATCTTCGAGCCCTCGGACGGATGCTCCTCCGTGGCGCTGCGATTGGCGTTCGGGAACCGCTCGTAGTCGAAGTCGTGGAGCAGGCCCACCACCGCCCACGTCTCCTCGTCCTCACCGCACTGCTTCGCGTAGGCCCGCATCGCCGCCTCCACTGCGTACATGTGCTTGCGGAGCGCGTCGGAGGCCGTGAACTCGTGCATCAGGGCGAGGGCGTCGGAGCGGTTCATGGGAAGCCGGAGGTGAGAGGTGGTAGCCCGGTGGCGATGTGAGCGACCTCGCCTGAAGGAATAACCGGCGTTCGGGCCGGACGTGAGGGCGCGGCGGGCCGCGGCGCGGCCGACCCGGCGCTAGTTGATCGTCGGGGGCGCGGGCGGCAGCGGGGGCTGTGGCGGGGCCGGATGCGCGGGCGCCTGCATCTGGAGCACGGTGACCGGCACCGACGCGGCGTGCGCCCCGTCCACCGCGATCTCGAAGGTGAAGACCCCGGGCTTCTCGAGCGGCACGTCGAAGGCGAGCACGGCCGCCGCCTCGATTTCCACGACGCCGGCCGGGGGCTCGCCGATCGCGACGTTGCCCTCGCCACGGAGAATCTCCTGCCCGTGCGCGTCCACCAGCTGGATCAGCACCGAGTGGTCGCCGATCTCCGTGCGGCGGCCCTTGAGCCGCAATACGAGGTGGAGCCTCGGGTGGATGGCCGGAAAGCGCTCGACCCAGATGCGGTCGAAGATCCCCAGCACCGAGAGCTTGCCGTGCTGATCGATGATGGCGTGGTCGCACACCAGCGCCAGATGGACGTTCACGCGTCCGCCACTCGGATGCTGCTCACCACGTCGCCCTGCCGGATCTTGAGCACCACGTCCATCCCCGTCTCCACCTGGCCGAACACGGTGTGCACCCCGTCCAGGTGGCCCAGGCTCGTGTGCGCGATGAAGAACTGCGAGCCGCCGGTGTCCTTTCCGGCGTGCGCCATCGACAGCGCCCCCGCGACATGCTTGTGCGGATTGCCCTTCGTCTCGCACTTGATGGTGTAGCCGGGCCCGCCGGTACCGACCCGCGGGTTGTTCGCGTCCTTCGAGAGCGGGTCGCCGCCCTGCGCCACGAAGTTGTCGATCACCCGGTGAAACCGCGTCCCGTCGTAGAACCCGCTGTTGGCCAGCTTCTCGAAGTTGGCCACCGTGCCCGGAGCGTCCTTCGAAAACAGCTCGGCCACGATCCGGCCGCGCGCCGTCTCGAACACCGCCTGTTTCTTCACTGCTGCGTCTCCTCCTTGGCGTCGGCCAGCTGCTGGTGGAAGGTCGTCAGCTCGACCACCTTGAGTTTCCGGGGACCGTTCGGCAGCAGGATCACGGCCACGTCCCCCACCTTGTGCTCCAGCAGCCCGCGGCCCAGGGGTGACGCCACCGAGATCTGGTTGGCGCCGCCGTCGCCGTCGAAGTCGATCGCGTCGGACACCACGAGCTCGTAGGTCGCCCGCTCCTTGGTGGCGGTATCCAGGACCACCACCCGGGAGCCGAGCCCCACCCGGTCCACCGGGATCTTCGTCACGTCGATCTGCGACAGCTTCGCCAGCCGCGACCGGAGATGCGTCAGCCGCGCCTGGATGAAGCCCTGCCGCTCGAGCGCGGCGTGGTAGTCGCCGTTCTCGCGCAGGTCGCCCATCTGCAGCGCCCGCTTGAGCGTCTCGGGCAGCGTCACCGCCAGCTCGTGATTGAGCCGCTGCACCTCGTCGGAGAGCTTCCGACGAATGTCGTCGAGCATCCGGTAATCCTACCCCGCCCGCCCGAAAGTCTCCAGCGTCCGGCGCAGCGCGGGCCCGTCGGTGACCGGCGCCGCGCAGGCCGTGCCGGCGCAGACGAGCGCCACCGGAGGGGCCATGCCGGCCACCGGGCTGGCCGCCGCCCGCACGACGACCTTCCTCGGCCGATAGGCGGCGAGGGCGATCGGCGTGAGGTCCGAGTCAGGAGTAGTAGTATCAGCAACTACTATTCGGCACGGCTGATGGAGCAGGAAGTCCACGGCGATCAGATAGGTGGCCACGAACAGACCGGCGTCGGCCGAACCCGCGAACGCGGCGAGGGCGCGCTCGGCATCGGCGGCGTAGCGGGATTCCTCGGTGATCGCCGCGAGCCTGAGGAGGACCAGGGCCGCAACCGCGTTGGAGGCAGGCGTAGGGGCATCCTGGATGGTCTTGGCGGGATGCGCGAGGAGGCCGACGCCCGCGTGCGCGACGGCGTCCACGAACCCGCCGCCCTGGTCGGCGAACCGCCGGAGGACGAACTCCGCCAGGCTGCGGGCGCGGTCGAGCCACTCCGCCGAGCCGGTATGCTGGTAGGCGGCCAGCGCCGCCGAGGCGGCCTGCACCTGGTCGTCGAGGAGGAAGGGACCGCCGGCCCGGTCCGCCCGGTGCCACAGTCCGCCTTCGGGCGACAGCGCGTCCGTCCACAGCCGCTCGAGCGTCCGAAGCGCGAACCGGGCGCAGTCGGGCCGGACGAGGACGGCGGAAGCCTCGAGGAACGCCTCGGCCAGCATCGCGTTCCACCCGACGTAGACGGCGCGGTCGGTGGCGGGCGCGGTGCGGTGCGCGCGGGCGGCGCGGAGCCTCGCGCGGGCGCGGGTCAGCCGCTCGGCGACCTCGACCGCATCGAGTCCGAGCTCGGCGGCGATGGCGGGCTCGCTCCTGGCGACCCACAACACGTTCCGGCGCGGGTCGTGCTGCATCTCGCCTGCGGCGTCGATGTCCCACCGCCGGCGCGCCACGTCCCACTCCTCCGTGCTCAGCGCGGCGCGCGCCTCGTCCTCCGTCCAGGTGAAGTAGTCGCCGTCGTCGTCGAGCCCGACGTCGGCGTCCTGGGAGGCGCCGAAGCCGCCGCGCTCCCGGTCGGCCAGGACCTCGACGCACCAGTCCACGATGCCTTCGGCGACGCTGCGGAACAGCGGATTGGCGCGGGCGGCGTGGGCGTGCAGGTACGCCTTGAGCAGCTCCGCGTTGTCGTACGACATCTTCTCGAAGTGCGGGACGATCCAGCGCGCATCGACCGAGTAGCGATGGAATCCGCCGCCGATCTGGTCGTACACGCCGCCCGAGGCCATGCCGGTCAGCGTCTTCTCCGCGATGTCGCGCCACCGCTCCTCGCCCGTGTCCCACCAGCGGGCCAGCAGGAACTCGACGGCTGCCGGATGCGGGAACTTGGGCTGGCCGCCGAAGCCGCCGTGGCTCGGGTCGAACAGCCGGGCCATCTGCGCGGCGCCCTTCTCGAGCAGCGCGGGGGACAGCTCGCCCTGCTGCGTCTCGAGCAGCAGGCGGGAGACGTGGTCCGTCACCTCGCGCCCGCTGCCCGCCACGCGGTCGCGCTGGGCGTGAAACACCTCCGTCACGCGCTCGAGGACCTTGCGGAACGACTGGCGGCCGAGCCGGTCGTCGGGCGGGAAGTAGGTTCCCCCGTAGAACACGTCGCCGTCGGGCGTCAGGAGCGCCGTGAGCGGCCACCCGCCCTGGCCGGTCAGGGCCTGGACGGCCCGCTGGTAGCGGGCGTCCACGTCGGGCCGCTCGTCGCGGTCGACCTTGATGCAGACGAAGTTCGCGTTCAGGAAGCTCGCGAGGCCGGGATCCTCGTACGATTCCCGGTCCATCACGTGGCACCAGTGGCACCACACGGCGCCCACGTCGAGCAGGATGGGCTTGTCCTCCGCGCGGGCGGCGAGGAACGCCTCCTCGCCCCAGGGACGCCAGTGGACGGGCTGGTGAGCGGCGGATGCGAGGTAGGCCGACGGCTCCCCGGCGAGACGGTTCAGCGCAGGTACTCCCGCGCCACCCGCTCGAGCAGATCGACGCCGATGATCAGCGCCTCCTCGTCGATGTCGAAGCGCGGGCTGTGGTGCGGCGCGTCGTAGCCCTTCACGGGATTGCCGCAGCCGACCCAGGCGAAGCAGCCGGGCAGGCGTTGGAGGAAGAAGGCGAAGTCCTCGCCGCCGAGCATGCGCTCGCCCTTCAGGACGTTCTTCTCGCCCACGATTTCGCCGGCGACGCCGGCGACGAGCTCCGTCATCGCGGCGTCGTTGACGACCGGCGGCGTCTGGCGTGCATAGGCCACCGTGGCGGTACAGCCGAGCGCGCCGGCGACGCTCTTGACCAGGGCGCTGAACCGGTCCGGCACCTCCGCGTACAGCGGGCCGCCGAGGCAGCGGACGGTGCCTTCGAGCTCCGCCTCCTCGGGGATCACGTTGGAGGTCGTGCCGGCGGCGACGCGCGTGACGCTCACCACCAGCTGGTCGAAGGGATCGGCGCCCCGGCTCACCAGCGACTGCAGGGCCGTGACGACGTGCGCGGCGGCGAGGACGGGGTCCACGGCGTTGTGCGGCATCGCCGCGTGACCACCCTTGCCCCGGATGCGGACGGTGAAGTTGTCCACCGAGCCCATGATGGCCCCGGCCGTGGCGGCGACGGTGCCCGTCGGCAGGTGGCTGATCAGGTGGAGGCCGAAGGCGGCGTCCACCGCGGGGGCCTCGAGCACGCCGTCGTCGATCATCGCTTGCGCGCCGTTGCCGGACTCTTCCGCGGGCTGGAAGACGAGCTTCACCGTCCCCCGCCACTCGGCGCGCGAGGCGGCGAGTCGCTGGGCGACGCCCAGGCCGATGGCGACGTGGCCGTCGTGTCCGCAGGCGTGCATCACGCCGGGCACGGTCGAGCGGTAGGCCACCTCGCTGGCCTCGTGGATCGGCAGCGCATCCATGTCGGCCCGCAGCAGCACCTTGCGCTCGGTGCGGGCGACCGTCGCGCCGCCGCGCAGCACGCCGACCACGCCGGTCCGGCCCTGTCCGGTCTTCACCGTGTAGCCCAGTGCGCGCAGCCGCTCAGCCACCAGCGCCGACGTGCGGCGCTCCTGGAAGGCGAGCTCCGGGTGTGCGTGCAGGTCGCGCCGGGTGGCGACCAGCTCGGCGTACTCGGCCTCGTGCGCGGGGGGCCGGGTCATTCCTCGCTCACCGGCAGGATGCCCGGGTAGTCGCCGCTCGCCGCGCCCAGGTGGGCAAGCGCCGCGGCGATGGCGCTCTTGACGGCGTCCTCGCGCTCGGCACGGAGGGCGCGCTCGAGGGGTCCCCGGGCCGTGGCGTCGCCGATCTTGCCCAGCGCCTCGGCGGCGGCGCGCCGCACGGGCGCGGAGCTGTCGTCAACCAGGACCTGGATCAGCTCCCGCACGCCGGCCCGGAGCCGCGCGCCGCCGATCTCGCGGGCGGCCTGGCACCGGACGACCGCGTCCCGGTCGCGGAGCTTGTCGAGGAGCGCGTCGCCCGGCTGCGGCGGCACGCTACACCTCCGCCGAAGGGCAGAGGTCGGCGACGGGGCACTCGCCGCACCTCGGCCGCCGCGCGATGCACACGGCCCGCCCGTGGTGGATGAGCAGGTGCGGGAAGAGGGTCCACGACCGCTTGGGCACGACACGCATCAGGTCCTGCTCGATCTTCACGGGATCCGCCTCCTTGGTCAGGCCGAGGAGCTGCGAGATGCGCGCCACGTGGGTGTCCACCACCACGCCTTCGTCCTTCCCGAAGGCGTTGCCGAGCACCACGTTCGCCGTCTTCCGTCCCACGCCCGGCAGCGAGGTCAGGTCGTCCATCGTGTCCGGCACCTGGCCATCGAAGCGCTCGACGAGGCCCTGCGCCATCCCGATCACGCTCTTCGTCTTGTTGCGGAAGAAGCCGGTGCTGCGGATCTCGGCCTCGAACACCGCGGGGTCGGTGATCGCGTAGTCGCCCGCCGTCCGGTACTTCCGGAACAGGTCCCGGGTCACCAGGTTGACGCGCGCGTCCGTGCACTGGGCCGAGAGGATCGTCGCGACCAGCAGCTCCAGCGGGTCACGGTGGTCGAGCGAGCAGCGGGCGTCGGGATAGCGGCGCTGCAGGCGGGCGATGATCTGGCCGATGCGCTCCGCCGCCGGCGGCACCGGGCGTCCCCGCGCCGGCTTCCCGCGGCCCGCGGCCTTCCCGGCGGCGGAACGGGCGCCGGAGCCGCGCGCCGGCTGCTTGCCCCGTGGGGTCCGGCTCGGACGAGCCGCGGTGCGCGCGCGGCCGCGCGCCGGCTTCCTGGGCTTCCCGGGTCTCGTGGCCATGCGTCCTCCCCGCCGCTTCACGGCTGGCGGCGCGCGCGGGCGCGCGCCAGGAATGCATCCGCGTCCAGCGTATTGAGCACGTCACGCGCCTCCAGCCAGCCCTTGCGCGCGACGCCGACGCCGAAGGCCACGTTGTCGAGGCCCGCCAGGCTGTGTGCGTCGGCGCCGATGGCGATGGCCACGCCCGCCGTGCGCGCCTCGCGGCACCGCCGCCAGTCGAGGTCCAGCCGCTGGGGATCGCCGTTGATCTCGATCGCCACCCGGCGTTCGGCCGCGCGGGCGATCACCGCATCCAGGTCGAGGGGATACGGATCGCGCCCCAGCAGCAGCCGCCCGGTCGGGTGCCCGAGGATGGTCAGGTGCGGGTCGTCCATCGCGCGCAGCACGCGCTCGGTCATCGTCGCGCGGTTCTGCTCCATGCGCGAGTGCACCGATCCGATCACGAAGTCGAACCGATCGAGGAGGTCCTCCCCGTAGTCGAGTGCGCCGTCGGCGAGGATGTCGGCCTCGATCCCCTTGAGCACCCGGAAGTCGTCCCAGCCGCGATTCAGCGCGTCGATCTCGGCATGCTGCCGCGCGACCGCCTCCTCGCGCAGGCCGCCGGCGTACGCGGCGGCCGCCGAATGGTCGGTGAGGCCGAGGTAGCGGTAACCCGCGGCGCGGGCAGCCCCGGCCAGGTCGGCGACGGTGTTGGCTCCGTCACTATACACGCTGTGGCAATGGAGGAGCCCGCGCAGGTCGTCGCGCTCGAGCAGCCGGGGCAGCGTGCCCGACGCCGCGCGGTCGATCTCGTCTCCACCCTCCCGCAGCTCCGGGGGGATCCAGGGCAGAGCGAGCGCCGCGTAGAAGGCGCGCTCGTCCGGACAGGGCACCGGCTCGCCGCCGCGGAAGAGACCATCGGCGCCGACACGGCATCCCCCGGCCACCGCGCGGGTCGCGAGCTTCTCGAGATGGACCGCGCCGCCGGTCGCCCACGCGAGGCAGTGTCCGAAGCGCTCCGGCGGGGCCGCGTACACGTCGGCACGGCTCCCGTCGTCGAGCCGCAGGCGGAAAGCCCCGTCGCCGGCCGCGGTCACCTCGGAGACGGCCGCCATCGCCGCGAGCTGCGCCTGGAGGTCGCTCGCACCGGCCCGGGACGCGAGGGCGAAGTCGAGGTCGCGGCTCACCTCGGCGCGGCGGCGCACGCTGCCGGCGATCTCGACCCGCTCTGCGGCCGGCAGTGCGGCCAGCGTCTCCCGCAGCCGCTCGGCGGCGCGCGCCGCGTCGTGCGAGAGCCGGTAGTCGCTGGTGCGCCGGAGGAACTCGATGCCCCGCAGGATCTTCCCGGCGGTCTTCTCGCCGAAGCGCGGCAGCGCGGCGAGCCGGCCGTTCCGGGCGGCCAGCTCGAGCTCGGCGACGGTGGAGATCCTGAGCTGCTCGTGCAGCGCCTGGATCTTGGTGACGCCGAGCCCGGCGATCTTCATCATCTCGACCAGCCCGTCGGGGACCTCGTGGCGGAGCGCGTCCAGCAGGGTCGAGCGCCCGCCGGCCGCGAACTCGCGCACCACCTCCAGCGTCGCGGGGCCGATGCCCTTGGTGGCGGCCAGCTCGCCGGACTCGAGAGCCGCGTCGAGATCGCCCGGGAACGACTCCACGGTGCGGGCGGCATTCGCGAAGGCGCGCACCTTGAAGGGGTTCTCGCCCTTCAACTCCTGGTACGATGCGATGGTCTCGAGGAGGCGCGCGGCGGCGTGCTTGTCCATCTGCCGGATTCTAACGCCCGCCCTCGGCGAGGGCGAGCAGCGCCAGCGCCACCAGCTCGGCCTGGCTGGTGACGGACAAGAAGCCCATCCGCTCGCCGCCAGGCAGGACCGTCGCGAAGGGCGGCGTGCCGTCGTCGCGGAGCGGAGCGCCGGGCGGGGGCGTCGCGGCCTCGGCCTCGACGGTGGTGAAGCCTTCGCGCTCGGGCCGAAACCCCAGCACCGCGAGCACCCGGATCCGCCCCGGCGAGGCGACGACGAAGACACCGTCGAGCGGCTCGTGGGCCACGCCGGGCGCCGGTGCCGCCCAGAGCAGACGCTCGGGCAGCTGGAGGTAGACCGTGCCGGCCGGTGGTGGTGGAGGCGCGCCCGGCGCCGCGAGGGTCGCTCGCAGCCGCTCGCGGTCGAGGACACGCACGGGTCGGCCGGCGATCCAGTGCCCGTACAATGCGTGCAGCAGCGCCGCGTACGACGTCACCGCCTCGGCGGGGGCGTCGGCGGGAACCAGCTCGCGCAGCACGCGTCCCACGCCCGCGTCCAGCACGAACCCGTCGCGGTCCGCCGGATCGACGCCACGGGCGGCGAGCGAGGTGCGGATCTCTTCGAGACGCGCCTCGCCCAGGGCCTCGACCACGGCGGCCCACGGATACGGTCGCGCCGTCGTCACGGTGCCCGCGGCAGGAAGGGGTCGAGGACCTCCACGAAGCGCTTGGTCTCCTCGGCGTAGAGCGCGTGCCCCGAGTCCTCGAAGACCACGAGCTGCGCCCGGGGCATCAGGCGGGCGAGCGTCTCGGAGGACTCGAGCGGCACCGGATCGTAGCGTCCGTGGAGGATCAGGGTCTGGGCGGCGATGCCGGGCAGCCGGGGCCTCAGGTCCACACCCACGAGGCTCTCCCAGACGGCCTGCTGGGAGCGCGCGGCGACGCGGAACGGCGTGAGGCTGCGCGCGCGAGCGGGATCCTTGAAGTACCCGGCCACCGACAACTCGAAGGCCCGCCGCCAGAAGGCATCGGGATCGCGCTCGCGCAGCCCCGAGCGCGACAGCGCGGCGCGCGCCGCCGCGATCTCGGGTGCGGCCTGCCGCTCGGCGAGGACCGCTTCGAACCGGCTCCGGACCTCGCCGTGCGTGCCGGCGGGCGCGACCAGCGCCAGGCGGGCCACCAGCTCCGGATGCTCCATCGCGAACAGCAGGGCGAGCAGGCCGCCCCACGAGAAGCCGAGGAGCGTGGCCGGGGGGCCGGCGGCCGCGGCGACCGAGGCGAGGTCGGCGACGTGCTCGCGCCAGCCGAGCGGCACTTCGCGCGGCACGGTGGAACGGCCGCCGCCGCGCTGGTCGTAGTAGAGGATCGTGCGGCCACGGGCCAGGAGGTCGAACTGCGGCCGGAGGTAGTCGTGCGACGCCCCAGGGCCGCCGTGGAGCGCGATCACCGTCGGCCCCCCGTCGCCGACCCACCGCGCGAACAACTCGACGCCCGCGCCGGTGAGCCGTCCCTCGCGCTCGCCCGGAGCGGCGCTCACCGGCGCGGCCGGCGGGCCGTCCCCGCGCTCGCCGCTACCGCCGGCCCAACGTGGCGTTGAGCGTGACCGTCTGGTCGCCCCGGCGGACCCGGATGGCCACCGGGTCGCCCGGGTGGTGCTTGACCAGCGCATTCTGCATGTCGGAGAGGCTCGCGACCGTGTCCGCGCCGATGGCGGTGATGACGTCGCCCGCCTTGAGCCCGGCGCTGTCGGCGGGGCTGCCGGCGGTGACCCCGGAGAGCTTCACGCCGCCGGGCTCGCTGGTCATGTCGGGAATGGTGCCGAGGTAGGCGCGCTGGCCGCTCGCCATCACGGGCGGCGGCGCGTTGACGAAGCTGAGCGAGCCGGGCCGCGCGGCCAGGCGCAGCGCCAGGTCCGCGACCAGGTGCGCCACGGTCTCGATGCCGTCGGCGTTGATCTTGTCCCAGGTGTCGGCCGGCGCGTGGTAGTCCGCGTGGAGGTCGGTGAAGAAGTGCAGCACCGGCCGCTGCTTGGCGTAGAACGAGTTCTGGTCCGACGGGCCCCAGCCCGTGCCCGAGGCATGGACGTCGAGGTGATAGGGCGCGTCCACCGAGTCGAGCAGACCCTGCCACTCCTTCGCGGACAGCACGCCGAGCACCAGCAGCCGGTTCTCGCGCATCCGGCCGACCATGTCGAGGTTGAGCATGGCGAGGGTCGAGTCCATCGGGACGTCGGGATGGTCCGCGTACCAGGCCGAGCCCAGCGCCCCCTCCTCCTCGCCGCTGAACAGCACGAAGACGATCGTCCGGTGGGGGTGCGGCCGCGCCGCGACCAGGATGCGCGCGATCTCGAGCACCGCCGCCGTGCCCGAGCCGTTGTCGTCGGCGCCGTGGTGGATCAGGTGCACCGAGTCGCCGTGGGCGTTCGAGCCGAACGGTCCGTTGCCCAGGTGGTCGAAGTGGGCGCCGATCACGACGTCCTGCCCGGCCAGCCCGCGGTCGGAGCCCGGCAGGATCGCGACCACGTTCTCCGTGGCGCGGCCGGCCACGCCGGCCTCGCGGGTGGCGCTGGTCGGGTTCACGGTCCAGTGCTGGAGGAACGTGCCGCTGTCGCCGCCGGGCTTGAGGCCCAGGCGGCGGAGCCGGCGGGCGAGGTAGGCCGCCGCGGCGTCGTTCTGCGGGGAGCCGGTGAGCCGGCCGTCCAGCGAATCGGAGGCCAGATAGCGGATGTCGTTCAGGATCGCCGCGGCGTACCGCGAGTGAGTCGCGGGGGCGGTCTGCGCCGGCAGCGCGGAAGCGGCGAGCGCCAGGGCGGCGACGGGTGCGAGCATGCGGATCGTGTTCATGGATCGGAAGGTAGCCCGGGGCGGGCGACGGCCGGAAGGCCGTCCGGTTGTGCACCGGCGCGGACCTCGGCATTGTCAACGCACGCCGATGAGCACCGCGCCAGTCACCATCCGCCCGGCGACGCACGCGGACCGGGAGTGGATCCTGGACCACGCGCCGCACCTCCACGACTTCGGGCCTCCGCCGTACCGGCCGCGCGAGGTGATGGACCGGGCCGTGGTGGCCTCGATCGACGGCGCGCTCGCGGGCGCCGCTCCCGGCGCCGAGGTCCTGGTGGCCGAGGGCGCGGCCGGCGAGCGGCTCGGCTTCATCCACCTGCACGGCGCGAAGGACTTCTTCACGGGCGAGGAGCACGGCCACGTCAGCGACGTCGTCGTGGCACCGCGGGCGCAGGGCCGTGGCGTCGGGCAGGCGCTGATGGGGGCAGCGGAGGAGTGGGCGCGGGGGCGCGGTTACCGCCTGCTCAGCCTGCACGTGTTCGACGCGAACGCGCGCGCCCGCGCCTTCTACGGGCGGCTGGGCTACGGCGCGGACATCGTGAAGCTCATCAAGCCGCTCGGGTGATTGAAACGCCACAGCCGTGCTCCGCGTAGACTCATGTCATCGGCCCACGGCACTCCAGCTTGCAGCGGGAGCAACATCCATGAACGAGACCTTGGTCGCCCTGGTCTTCCTGTTCGGGATCTCTGCCACGGCCAACGTCGCGCTGGGCGTCACGCTGTGGCGAGCGGGCCGTCGCCTGAAGCGGCTGGAGGGTCGCGAGCCGACGCCGGTGCCCCTCGATGCGCGCGCCGAGCGGCTCGAGCAGGTGGTCGACTCTCTATCCGTCCAGGTGGAGCAACTGGCCAGCGGCCAGGACTTCCTCAACCGGGTGGTCTCGGAGCGGCTCGACAAGATCGCCCGCGGGCTGCCGGCTGGCGAGGGAGGACCTGCCCCCGGGGCGCGCTAGCTCAGCCGCCGGCGACTTGGCGCCCGCGACGCGCGGGGACCGGCGTCCGGATATCTTGCATCGATCCATGGACTTCACTGTCACCCCCGCGCTCCCGGCCGACCTCCCGGCGGTCGTCGAGTTGCTGGAAGCCGCCCGGCTTCCCCACGACGACGTCACGACCCCGATGTTGGCGCACTACCTCCTGGCGAAGCGCGGTGCCGCGCTGCTGGGGGTGATCGGCCTCGAGCCGTTCGGCGGCGTGGGCCTGTTGCGCTCGCTGGCGGTCGCATCCTCCCGGCGCGGGCGCGGACTGGGGATCGAGCTGACGCGCGCACTCGAGGCGCACGCGCGGGGCATGGGCGTCGTGCAGCTGTACCTGTTGACCACGACGGCCGAGCGGTTCTTCGGGAAGCTCGGCTACCGGTCGATCCCGCGCGGCGACGCCCCGGATGCGATTCACGGGACGCTTGAGTACCGCGAGCTGTGCGCGTCCACCTCGGTCTGCATGGTCAAGGTGCTCGGCGCGCAGGAAAGTGCCGCCGACCGGATTCCACACTCCAAGGAGCGACCGATGACCGGAGTCCCCATCGCGCGGCCCGCAGCCGACGAATACGCTCCCTACTATGCGCGGTACATCGAGCAGGTCCCGGAAGGCGCCGTCCTCGAGCTGCTGGAGCGGCAGATCGGCGACACCGCGGCGCTGGCGGGCACGGTCGGCGACCGCGATGCGGACTTCCGCTACGCCGACGGGAAGTGGAGCGTCAAGGAAGTCTTCGGGCACGTGGCCGACACCGAGCGGATCTTCGGGTACCGTGCGCTGTGTTTCGCCCGGGGCGAGACGATCACCCTCCCCGGCTTCGACGAGAACGAGTACGTGGCCCGCGCCAAGTTCGCCGGTCGCCGGCTGAGCGATCTGGTGGCGGAGTTCAGGGCGGTGCGCGCGGCCACGGTGGCGTTGTTCGCGGGCCTGGACGCGGAGGAGCTGGCGCGGCGTGGCAGGGCGAACGACAATCCGTATTCGGTCCGCTCGCTGGCGTTCATCATCGCCGGCCACGAGCGTCACCACGCGACGATCTTGGCCGAGCGGTACCTC
>DATJUT010000082.1 GCA_035502185.1 Gemmatimonadales bacterium | reverse complement strand
CGCTTCCTGCGGTCGCGGCCCGAGGTGGCGTACACCTACTTCACGATCGGGGGCGGCTACACCCCCAGCGTCACGGACGGCACGATCTACGTGCGGCTGAAGCGGAGGGGCGAACGGCACCTCTCGCAGGACAAGTTCCAGATCGCGCTGCGCGCGGCCCTGCCGTCGTTCAAGGGGGTCAAGACCGGGATCCTCGATGCCTCGGGCATGGGCGGCGGCCAGCTGCCCGTCCAGGTCAACATCCTCGGGCCCGACATGACCCGCCTCCAGGACCTGAACGACCGGATGATGGCGGCGATCGGCGACGTGCCCGGCCTCGTGGATTTGAAGTCGAGCCTGGAGGGTCGGAAGCCCGAGTACGTGATCCAGGTGAACCGCGATCTCGCGGCCAACGTCGGGCTCTCGGTCGGCTCCATCTCCAGCACGCTGCGCACGGTGCTCGCCGGCCAGACGGCCACCACGTTCGAGGACGAGGCGGGGTACAGCCACGACGTCATCGTGCAGGTGGCGCCGGAGTTCCGCACCTCGTACGCGGACCTCGGCAGGATCCCGATCGCGACGGCGACGCTCAATCCGCGGACGCTCTCGCCGGTCATGGTGCCGCTGGGCCAGGTGGCCCAGATCGCGCCCTCGGGCGCGCCCGCCGAGATCAAGCGGCTCTCGCTCGAGCGCTCGGCCCGGATCGAGGGCAACTACCAGGACCGGCCGCTGACCGGCGTCATGGGCGACATCCGCAAGCGCCTCGCCACGGTGCCGTTGCCTCCCGGATACCGGATCGACTACGGGGGCGAGCAGAAGAACTTCGCGGAGACGACCGGCTACGTGCTCGAGTCCCTGACACTGGCCATCATCTTCGTCTACCTGATCCTGGCCTCGCAGTTCGGGTCGTTCCTCCAGCCGCTGGCCATCATGCTCTCGCTGCCGCTCTCGATCGTCGGCGTGCTGGTCGCGCTCGCTCTCACCCGCGATACGCTCAACATCCTCAGCATGATCGGCGTGATCATGCTGATGGGGCTGGTGACCAAGAACGCGATCCTGCTCGTGGACTTCACGAACAAGGCGCGCGAGAAGGGGGGCACCCGCCGCCAGGCGCTGATCGACGCCGGCGAGATCCGGTTCCGGCCGATCATGATGACCACGCTCTCGATGATCTTCGGCATGCTCCCGACGGCGCTCGCGCTGGGCGAGGGCGGCGAGTTCCGGGCGCCGATGGCGCGCGCGGTGATCGGAGGCCTGATCACCTCGACGATCCTGACGCTCATCGTGGTCCCGGTGGTGTACTCGTATCTCGACGACTTCGGGTCGAAGGTGCTGGCGCTCGTGTCGGCGGGAAGGCCCGCCCGCGCGAAGGCGCCGCGGGAGGCCCCGGGCACGCCCGAGCCGGAGGGCGCGGCGGCGGACTGAAGAACCAGGACCGTGGCGAGACGCCGAGCTCCGAGGGGCAAGGGCCTTCGGGGCTCGGCGTCTGGTTTGCGGCTTACGCCTTCAGGTCCGTCATGCGGGTGCCGGCCACGTAGGTCGTCGCCCGTTCGCGGTCGAGCTCGCCCACGCGCTTGAGGATGTCCGTGATCCGCGTCAACTGCTCGCGCGCCACCTTCAAGGCGTCGCGGCCGGCGGGAGGCAGCGCGCGCTCGTCGAGCCGGAGCAGGTCGAGATTGGCCGTGAGCGCCATCAACGGGTTGTTGATCTCGTGCGAGAGCGCGACGACGATCTCGCCGATCGCCGCGCGGCGCTCGGCCCGGATCAGGTCCTGCTGCGCGGCGGCGAGCTGGCGCTCGATCTCCCGCACGCGCACCACGCGGGCGACGACCTCGGGCAGCAGCGTGGTGAAGCTCTCGTCCTTGATGATGTAGTCGCTCGCGCCGAGGTGCAGCGCCTCGGCCGCGACGCGCTCGCTGCCGTGGCCGGTCATCACGATCACGGAGGCGAGGAGGCCGGCGGCGCGGATGTCGCGGAGGGCGTCGAGCCCGGTGCGGTCGCCGGCCAGCCGGAAGTCCATCAGGACGACGTCCACCTCGCCGGCCAGGCGGACGGCGGCCTCCGCCGTGGCGGCGACCCCCGCGACGGCGAGGCCGGCGTTGGCCACGAGCAGCTCGACCAGCTTGGCCTGCGCCGGATCGTCCTCGACGATGAGGACCCGCGGGACGGGACGCGCGGCTGCGGCGGGCGCGCTCACGCGCCCACGAACTCCGCCCGAACGGCGGTGGGCAGGACGCCGGCGCGATGGCCCTCGTCCAGCAGGCGCTGCACGGCGTGACGCCCCGTGGGCCCGAGGTCCACGGTGTAGTCGTTCACGTACATGCCCACGAACTCGTCGGTGCGTCGCGTGTCCATCCCCCGCGCGTAACCTTGCGCGTGCCGCAGCGCCTCGTCGCGGTGCGCCAGTCCCCAGACGATGGACGCCTTGAGGTCCGCGGCGACGGCGCGCACCAGATCGGCGCCGAGGTCCCGGCGCACCACGTTGCCGCCGAGCGGAAGCGGCAGGCCGGTCTCGCGAGCCCACCACTCCCCGAGGTCCTCCCAGAGGCTGAGCCCCCGGTCCGCGTACGTGAGCTGGCCCTCGTGGATCAACAGCCCGACCTCGACGTCGCCGGCGAGCACCGCATCCTCGATGGCGTCGAACGGCAGCACGCGGGTGCGGGCGCCGGCCTGATAGAGGCGCAGCGCGAGGTAGGCCGTGGTGAGCTCGCCCGGCACCCCGACCAGGCGTCCGGCCAGCGCCGCGCGCGGGTCCTCCGGGCGAGGCGCTCGCGCGACCAGGCGAGGTCCGTAACGGTCCCCGACGGAGGCGCCGTGCGCGAGCAGGGCGTAACGGTCGGCCAGGTAGGCGTAGGCGTGGAACGACACCGCCGTGACGTCGAGCTCGCCCGCCACGGCGCGTCGGTTCAGGGTTTCGATGTCGGCCAGCTCGTGGGCGTAGCGCCGGTCGCCCGTCGCCACCTTCCCGCCGGCGAGGGCGTAGAACATGAAGGCGTCGTCCGAGTCCGGGCTGTGCGCGACCCGGATGGTCGGCACGGTCAGGCCCCGCCCGCGCCCGCCCGCTGTGCCCGGTTCCGCGTGTCCTGCAGCATCTGGGCGTGCTCCTGGTACTCGGGGCGCTTCTTCGCCATCTCGGCGTCGTAGTTCTTCATGAACGCCTCGTAGGCGCGCTTGGCGCGGGCCGCATCGCCCTGGGCTTCGGCGGCCCGCGCCTTGAGGAGCCAGCCGAAGAGGTGGTTGGGGGTCTTCTGCAGGATGCTATCGCCCTCGGCCGCGGCGGCCACGGTGGCGCCGATCGCCAGTTGGACGAGCCCCAGGTGGAGCCGAGCATCGGCGTCCAGATCGCCGCCCAGGTTGGCGTACGCCTGGAGCGCCATCGGCGCGAAGAAGTTGACCTGTGCGGTGTCGCCGGCCTCGTTCGCGGTCATGATGCGGTTGTAAAGCCGGTCGGCCGCCTCGCGCGGCGTCATGGACGAGAGGTCGGTGGTCGCCCGTTCGCCGGCCGCCGGGGCGCCGGCCGCACTCTCCGCAGCGGCCGCCGGTGGCGCGCCGCTCTTCTTCGCGACCACGACGACGACCACCACCAGGAGCGCGAGCACGCATACGCCGGCCACGTACCACGCCATCCGGTCGTTCCTGGGCATGCCGCGCGCCGCGGGCTGGCCTCCGCCCGCAACCCCGGTCACCGGGGTGCCGCACTCCGGACAGAACTTGGCGCGGGCCGACAGCTTGGCGCCGCAGGAGCGACAGGCGGACGGCGCGAGGGGCGCGCCGCACTCCGAGCAGAACTTGCCGCCGGTCTGCGCGCCGCAGGACGGGCACTTCTGGAGTTCGGGTGACATCGGGCGAAGCTTAGCGCCGAAGGGGCGCCGGTGCCAAGACGGTGCGCCAACTGGCAACTTGCCGTCCGGCCACTAGCTTCAAGAGCATGTCCCTCGTCAGCCAGGCCTACCGGGACGCCGGTGACGCGATCCTCCGCCACACCAACGAGATTGCGCAGAACTGGCGCGACCTGGTCCGGGCCGACACCGCTATTGCCGGCGACGAGCGGCTCCCCGACCTGCTCCTCACCAACCAGGTGCCGGCCCTGCTGGCCGACATCGCGCAGGCGTTGAAAGAGGGGGAGGACGGCGCGTCGCCCGACCGGTCGATCGCCCGCCGCCGGCGCGGCCTCCGGTTCGGCAAGCTGCGGGGCCTCGCCCGCTACGATGCCGCCGACCTGTACCGGGAATTCCGGCACCTGCGGCATGCCATCTGGCGGTTCCTGCGCCAGCAGCTGGACTGGGGGCGCGGCGACGCGTTCGAGGTCATGCTGGCGATCGACCAGTATCTCGACGAGATCATCGGCGCGAGCTTGCGCGGCTACGTCGAAGCCTCGGAGCGCGCCGCCGAGCGTCCTGCCACCGACCCGCCGCCGGAATAGCCGCCGGCGGGGCCGCCATGGAACCATCGCCGCGCTTTCCCTGGCTCAAGGCTGCCCTGCACCTCGGCCAGTTGGCCCGAGGAGGCGCGCGCTGGGAAGTCTATCTGCAGGCGGAGCCCCATCCGGACATCGGCGCGGTTCGCGCCAGGCTCCATTTCCTCGCCGACGACCGGCACCGGGCGACGACCTGGATCTTCCTGGAGTGGACGGACAAGGAAGTCCTGGATCGGGCCCGGCAGCTGTCGGCCAGCGAGCTGTGGGCCTTTCTCGAGGGGCTGAGCCCGTAGGGACGCCACATTTGTCGCGCCTCCGCAGCACAATTTGTACAAGATTGTAGCCTGATCGCGCCTGGGGCCTGCTTCCGTGCAGTTTGCACGCTTTTTGCTTGACATCGTGCAAACGCCTGGGTACCCTACGAGTCTCGACTCCTGAACCGGACCCGCCCATGACCGCGACGATGCCCAAGACCAGCAAGCGCACCACCACGAGCAAAGCCCCCGCCACGAGGCCCGCGGACGTGATCCGCCAGGCCAGGGAGAGCGGCGCGCAGATGGTGGACGTGCGCTTCACCGATCTGCCCGGCACCTGGCAGCACTTCTCGATCCCGGTGGGCGAGTTCTCCGAGGACGTGTTCGAGGAGGGGCTGGGCTTCGACGGGTCGAGCATCCGCGGGTTCCAGGCGATCAACGAGAGCGACATGCTCCTGTTGCCGGACCCGTCCTCGGCGTTCGTGGATCCGTGCCTGAAGGTCCCGACGCTCGTGCTTACGTGCGACATCAAGGATCCGATCACGGGCCAGCGCTATTCGCGCGACCCGCGCTACGTGGCCCAGAAGGCCGAGCAGTACCTGGTGAAGAGCGGCATCGCGACGACCTCGTACTGGGGCCCCGAGGCCGAGTTCTACATCTTCAACTCCGCGCGGTTCGACCAGAACGCGCACGAGGGCTACTACCACATCGACTCGGAAGAGGGGATCTGGAACTCCGGCCAGAACGGCGGCACCCCCAACCCCGGGCACCGGCCGCGGCACAAGGAGGGCTACTTCCCCGTGCCGCCGGTGGACAAGCTCCAAGACCTGCGGTCCCGGATCGTGCTCGCGATGATCGCGTCGGGGATCAACGTCGAGGTGCACCACCATGAGGTGGGCACCGCCGGGCAGACCGAGATCGACATGAAGTACGGCCCGCTGGTGCGCATGGCCGACCAGATCATGATGTACAAGTACATCGTCAAGAACGTGTGCGACGAGCACGGGTACACGGCCACCTTCATGCCCAAGCCGATGTTCGGCGACAACGGCTCCGGGATGCACGTGCACCAGAGCCTGTGGAAGAACGGCGAGAACCTCTTCTGGAACGCCCGTGGCTACGCAGGGCTGTCGGACATGGCGCGCTTCTACATCGGCGGGCTCATCAAGCACGCCCCGGCGCTCCTGGCCTTCGCGGCGCCGACGACCAACTCGTACCGCCGGCTGGTGCCGGGCTACGAGGCGCCGATCAACCTCATCTACTCCCAGCGCAACCGCTCGGCGGTGTGCCGGATCCCGATGTACTCGAAGTCGCCGAAGACGAAGCG
>DATJUT010000081.1 GCA_035502185.1 Gemmatimonadales bacterium | reverse complement strand
CGCAGCTTTTTCGCCAACGGCGGCATCGCATGGTACTGGCCCTGGACATCGGCAACACCGAGATCACGCTCGGCCTGTTCGACGGCGACGAGCTGGAGCGCAGCTGGCGCCTCACCACGCGGCCCGACCAGACGCCCGACGAGTGGGCGGTCGTGGTGCGCGCGCTGTTCGACCAGGCCGGCCTCGACATCACCGAGGTGACGGCGACGGTGCTCGCGTCGGTCGTGCCGAGCGCGACCGAGGCGGTGGCGGACGCGCTGCTGATCGCGACCGGCACCACGGCGCAGGTCATCGGTCCCGAGACGCCGTTGCCGGTGAAGCTCGACGTGGAGGAGCCGCACACCGTCGGCGCGGACCGGGTCGTGAACACAGTGGCGGCGATGCACCTGTTCCGCGTGGACGTGATCGTGGTGGATTTCGGCACGGCCACGACGCTCGACTGCATCACCCGCGACGGCGTCTTCCTGGGCGGCATCATCGCGCCGGGCCTGAGGACGAGCGGGGAGAACCTCGCGCGCCGCGCGGCCAAGCTGATGCCGGTCGAGCTGGGGCCGCCGGCGCGGGCGATCGGCCGGCGCACCGAGGACTGCATCCGGGCGGGGCTCGTCTACGGCGCGGCCGACGCGGTGGACGGCCTGGTGCGGCGGCTCAAGGCGGAGTGGCCGACGCGCGACGTGCCCAAGGTGATCGCGACGGGCGGCTACGCCGCGCTGGTGGCGAAGTACTCGTCCGAGATCGAGGAGGTGCATCCGGACCTGACGCTGCGCGGCCTCCAGATCGCGCACCGCCTGCTCGCCGGCCCGGCGGCGGTGTGACGCGCGGCGCAATCCGGGTTCGGAGATCGGAGGGCGACGGTGGGAGTCGCGTGCCGGGTCGTCGGGAAGTGGGCGTTCGCCGCCGTCGTGGCGGCCATCCTGATCCTGTTGTTCACGGGGAACCTGCTCTCCCGCTCGCCGGTGGTGATCGTGCTGCAGGTCGCGGCGTTGGCGGTAGCGGCGTGGGCGCGGCGCAGCTTCCCGCCCGCGACCTTCAGCGTCACGGCCGAGCCCCGCGGCGGCGCCGTGATCGAGAAGGGACCGTATCGCTGGGTGCGGCATCCCCAGTACTCCGCGGTGCTGATCCTGATCTGGGCGGGCGTGCTGTCGCACCTGTCGGCGCTGAGCCTGGCGGTGGGCGTCGTCGTCGCCGTGGTGGCGTCGCTGCGGATCGTGTGCGAGGAGCGGCAGCTGGTGGAGACGCTCCCGGGCTACGCGGACTACGCCCGCCGCACCAGGCGCCTGATCCCGTTCGTGATCTGACCGCGCGCCGTGGCGCCGGCGCGAGGCGCGCCGAGCGGCGAGCCCTGCAGCCGGTGGCGGCCGGCCCGGCGGGCCTCCGCACCACCGGTACGCCGAGCTTCGGCGACCGATGACCGACCCCGCGCGCACCCGCAACCTGTTCCGCCGCCTCGGCTACCGGCTGCTGCCGGGCGACGCCTTCGCCTACGTGCTGCACCTCAGGCCGGCCGAGTGGCCGATCATGGCCGCGCACACCCTGCTCGGCGTCGTCCTGGCCGTCGGCCTCGTGCCGTTCCTCCACGGCGCGCGGTGGGGCAGTGCGGCGCTCGTGCTGGTGATCTGGGTCGCGTGCCTCAACGGCGGCACGCTGGCGCTGAACAGCGTGTTCGACCAGGACGAGGGCGACATCGGCTACCTCCGCTCGCCGCCGCGCCCGCCGGCGCGGCTGCTGGAGTTCTCGCTCGGCCTGCTGGTGGCGGGCCAGCTGCTGGCGTTCCTGCTGCCGCGTGCGACCGCGGGCGCCTACGCCGTCTGCTTCGTGATGAGCCTGGCCTACTCGGTGCCGCCGTTCCGCTTCAAGGCGGTGGCGGGGGTGGACTGGCTCATCAACATGTGGGGCTTCGGCGCGTTCACGCCGTACGCCGGGTGGGCGGCGACGGGCCGGCCGCTGGACCTGGTGCACGGCCTGGTGATCGTCGCATTCTGTCCGCTGTTCGCCGCCCTGTACCCGCTGACGCAGATCTACCAGTTCGACGAGGACCAGCGGCGGGGCGACCGCACGCTGGCGTTGATCCTCGGCCTGCGGCTGAGCCTGGTGGTGGCGATCGCGATGATGGTGCTGGCCTTCCTGCTGTTCGGCTTCGCGGCGCTGCGCGGCTACGCGGCGCCGTGGAAGTGGGCCGCGCTCGCGGTCGCGCTGGCGGCGTGGCTGTGGGTGCTGGTGCCGTGGTACCGGCG
>DATJUT010000080.1 GCA_035502185.1 Gemmatimonadales bacterium | reverse complement strand
CGTTGAAGCTCGGCAGCTGGTCGGCCTGGCCGGACGTCGGGTCGCCCGCCACCGCGGGCTCCTTGAGCAGCGCGGTGTAGTGCTCGGGCCCGAGCAGCTCGAGGGAGCGCGTCACGGGGCGCGGCATCAAGGCCTCGAACTGCTCGATGCGGGCGTCGAGCCCGAACGCGCGGAACCGGGCGAGGATCGTCTCCGCCACGCGATGGCTTCGCTCGGTGCCCGCCTCGTGCGGGAAGGCGCTCAACGCGACGAGCTGCGCCCGCAGCGTGTCGGCACTCGGCACGGCGCGGAGCGCGTCCTCCCGCGCCCGCTCGGCGGCGAGCAGCGCGGTGGGGAAGCCGCGCACGGGCGGCTCCGCCGGCGCGGCCTGCGCCGGAAGCCGCACGGCGAGGGCCAGGGACGCCAGCGCGAGGGCCGGCAGGGTGCAGCGGGTGCCGATCATGACACGTCCTCCCATGCCTACTGGACGCTGAAGCGGTCGAGGAACGCGCGCTCGTCGGGCGTCAGGCTCGCACTGCCGGCGAGCGCCACCTTGGCCATCACCCGCTCGTACTCCTCGCGATTGACGGGGTGCAGCGCGTCGGGCCGGATGCGTTTCCAGCGCTCGACGTCCGCGCCCGAGGTGCGCGGCGGCGCCGCCGCCCTGGAACGGAACCGTGCGGCGGGCGAGCGCAGGTCCAGCCACCGCAGGTACAGCCAGCCGCCGGCGAACCCGCCCAGGTGCGCGAAGTTCGCGATCCCGGACTGCCCGGCGAGTCCCTGGTACAATGCCATCATCGTCATCAGCAGCACCAGCCAGCGAGCCTCGATGCGCAGCACGAAGAAGAGGTAGATCGGATCGCGCGGCCAGAAGGTCGCGTAGCCGAGCATCACGCCGAAGATGGCTCCCGACGCGCCGATGATCGCCGCGGTCGGCGTCACCAGCGAGGCGAGCGCGCCCGCGATCCCGCTGACGAAGTACAGCGCGAGGAAACGGCGGCCGCCGAGCCGCGCCTCGAGCCGCGGCCCGAAGAAGTACAGCGCCACCATGTTCCAGAAGAGGTGCGAGAAGCCGGCGTGCAGGAACATGTAGCTGACGACCGTCCACGGCCGCACCACGATGAACGCCGGCACCAGCACGAGGGCCTGCACGAGGCCCGGGGCGACCTGCTCGATGAGCAGCATCGCCACGTTGGCGAGGATGAGGAGCGATACCCAGGGGGTCGTGGCGCCGGCCTAGTTCGCGGGCTCGATGGCGTGGAGGCGGCCCACGTCCATGGTCATCACCTCGTCGCCGCGGGGATGGTCCAGGATGTCGCTGAACTTCGCGCCCCAGACGATCTCGTCCCACTTGTAGGAGGAGCGCGCGTGCACCGTCTGCGCGAACGTCTCCTCGACGCCCGCCAGCAGGACCAGGAACTCGCCCTCGCACCGGCGCAGGTCGTCGCGCGTGAGCCCCTTCAACGGGCTCGCGTCGGTGATCGGGTGCACGATGGTCCACGACAGCGGGAAGAAGACGACCGAGCTGCGCTCCAGCTCCAGCGGGTAGTACCGGCGCAGGCGGCGCCCGTTCACGTCCTCGAACCGCGCGAACATCACCGTGGCCCGGAGCTCGATGATCTGGCTGGTGCGCGCGTTCGCGATCCGGAACTCGAAGGCCGTGATGCCGCGATAGGGCGCGATCACCGCGGTGCGGCTGAACAGCACCTTGGCCGTGGGCCGCGAGAAGCGCGCGAACAGGAGCCCGGTGGCCAGCGCCAGCCACAGGAGGCCCACCAGCGCCTCGACCGTGACCACGAGGTTCGCCGTGAGCCCCACCGGGCCGACGTTGCCGTAGCCGATCGTCGAGAAGGTCTCGACGCTGAAGAAGAACGCCCGCGCGAAGCCCGTGCCCTCGCCGCCCGAAAGGCCCCCGGGGCCGCACGCCAGGAAGCCCAGCGCGAACACGCCGTTCAGCACCACGTACGAGCCCGCGACCATCCCCATGAACCGCGTCCACGACGTGGTCAGCAGCAGGTGGTAGGGGCTGAGGGACGAGCCGAGCCGCAGGCCGCGGCGCGCCACGTTGAAGGAGCCGTCCCGGTTCAGGAGCCGCTGCCGGCTCTCCTGGGAGACGATCGTCCCGAACCCGAGATCCCTGGTGTCCTCGTCCCCGACCACGCCCGGTCGCGTCACTCGGCGCTTCCTCCTTCCGCCCTAGGCTACGAACTTCATACTACAAAGTACTTGTCAATCCAGAGTCCACCGTGCATCTTCACCGCGACCGGAGCCGCGAGGCACGACATGTCGGCACTCACCCGCATCCTCTTCCCCCTGCCGGACTACCGGCGTACCCCGGCGTCGCTGCTGCGCTGGTGGGAGTCGCGGCGGCTCACGTACAACGTCGCGGTGGGCGGCGCCGGGCTCGTGACCCTGGGGTTCCTGGGCCTGTTCACCGTATTGCCGCCCGGCGTGCCCGGGCCCGTGTTCGTGTGGCGCGGCGTCGTAGTTTACGCGGTGATGGCGAATCTCGGCTATTGCCTGGGGTGGCTGGCCGAGCTGGGGATGCGGGCCGTGTGGAAGGAGCAGGCCCCCGACGCGGGGCCGGCGCTGTTCCGCCAGGGGATGAGCTTCGCGGTCGGCCTCACGCTGTTGCCCATCCCTCTGATGGGCCTGACGTGGCTCGTGCGCCTGGTGTCCCGGCTGTTCTGAGCCCTCGCGGCGCGGCCGTCAGCGGCCGTGCAGGTTGAACAGGGGCAGCACCTCGAAGGGCGGCCGGTTGTTGCGGGCGATGTTCAGCAGGCCGATCTCGAGGCCGTGCAGCTCGCGCGCGTAGTTGAGCAGGCCGATGCTGAGACCGCGCTGGACGCCGCGCACCTGGTTGAAGGCGCTCACCGACAGGCCGCTCATCCCCGAGGTCTTGAGGTTGATCCCGGCGAAGGTGATGCCGGCCGCGCGCCGCGTGCGGACCTGATAGGCCGCCGCGGTGAGGCCGTTGGTGCCTCGCTCGGCCACCACCGCGAGGCCGCCCACTGTGATGCCGCGGGTCCGGCCCTGCGCGACGACCACCAGCCCGCCCACGTTGAGACCGCTCACGTCGCCCTGGGCGACCGTGGCGAGCCCGCTCGCCGTGATGCCCGTGACCTCGCCCTGCGCCACGAGGGCGAGGCCCGCGAGGTGCGCTCCCCGCACGTCGCCCTGGGCGACGGACGCCATGCCGCTGAGGCTGGCGCCGTCGAGGTTGCCCTGCGAGACGGTGCCGAGCCCGGAGGCGAACAGGCCCGCCATGCTGCCCTGCGAGACCACGCCGAGCCCCGCCAGGCCGAGGCCGGTCATCGAGCCCTGCGACACCACGCCGAGGCCGGCCACGCTCACGCCGCTCATTCCGCCCTGCGACACCGTTCCGAGACCCGAGAGGTCGATCCCGCGCATCGAGCCCTGGGCGACGACGCCGAGTCCCGCCAGGGTCAGTCCGTCGAGCCCACCCTGCGAGACGACGCCGAGCCCGCCGATCGTGATCCAGCGGGCGCGCCGCCGGGCGACGACGCCGGCCACCCCGATCGAGATGCCGTTCAGCTCGCCGGCCGCGGGGCCCGCGATGCCGAGTGAGAGGCCGTTGACCGTGCCGGTCACGGGCTGGCCCGGCTTCCACAGCGTGATGTTGATGCCGGTGATGCGATCGAGTCCCGCGTCCTGCCAGTTGAACCGGATCCCGGTGAACCGGGCCGCATTGCCGAAGGAAATGCCGTAGCCGCGGACCGGGACGTCGAGGCTCCAGTGGCCGGGCGTATCGGCGGTGTCGGACGAGTCCTGCGCGGCGAGCAGGGAAGGGATGCTGCCGAGAGCGGCTGCGACGAGCAGCACGCGGAACGACGGGCGCACGACGACCTCCCGGTGCGGGGCTCCGGCTGGCCCTACGCGCTCCCGGTCCTGGGGTTTCGCGCGGGCGCCGCGCCGAAGATCCGCTCGCCGTCGAACCGGCCGTTCTCGATGAAGATCTCGGACGTGGCGCGGCCGGCCGTGATGCTGCCCGCGAGGTGCACGCCGGGCACGTTGGTCTCCAGCGTCTCCGGGTCGCACTGCGGGCGCCCGGTGGATTCGTCCACCGCGATGCCGACGCGCCGGAACAGGTCGAAGTCGGGGTGATAGCCGGTCAAGGCGTACACGCGGTCCGACGGCAGGCGCTCCTCGCGGCCGTGGGCAACGCGGATCGCGACCGCCCGGTCGTCGATGGCGAGCACCTCGGCGCCGAGCCGCGCCGCGATCTCGCCCGCCTTGATGCGATTTTCGATGTCGGGCTTGAGCCAGTACTTGACCGTGGGCTTGAACTCCGGGCGCCGGTAGACCAGGGTGACCCGCGCCCCGGCCCGGTAGAGCTCCAGGGCGGCCTCGATGGCGGAGTTCTTCCCTCCGATCACGACGACGTCGAGCCCGAAGGACCGGTGCGCCTCGTCGAAGCGATGGCTGACGTGGGGCAGCTGCTCGCCGGGCACGCCCAGCAGGTTGGCGTGGTCGTAGTAGCCCGTGGCGAGCACGAGCCGCCGGCACGGCTGCCGGTACGACTCGTGCCGGTCGCGCAGCGCGCACACGAGCAGGTCCCCTTCCCGGACCGCGCTCTCCAGCGTGGTGTACGTCCGGACGCGCAGGCCCTCGGAGCGGACCACGCCGCGGTAGTACTTGAGCGTCTCCTCGCGCGTCGGTTTCTGCCCCGCGCACGCCAGCGGGTGGCCGCCGATCTCCAGCAGGTCGGGCGTGGTGAAGAACGTCATGCCCACCGGATAGTGGACGACCGAGTTGACCACGGAGCCGGCGTCCACCACGAGCGGATCGGCGCCGTGCTGCTTGGCGGAAATGGCGCAGGCGAGCCCGATGGGCCCGGCTCCGGCGATGACGACGTCCTCTACGTCGCGGCCAGCCGACATGCGTACCCCTTGTGTGCGAATGATGCGGACAGGTTAGAGTACACCGCGCGAGTCGAAGTTTGAACACCCTCGTCTTCGGCGGTACCATCGCGGCGGCGGCGTTCTGCGCCGGCTTCCTGGGTTCCCTCACGGGCCTGGGCGGCGGGTTCATCATCACCCCGGTGCTGACGCTGGTCTTCGGCGCCGACATCCGCTACGCCATCGGCGCCTCGCTGATCTCGATCATCGCCACCAGCTCCGGCGCTGCGGCGGCCTACGTGAAGGAGGGGTTCACCAATCTCCGCGTCGGCATGCTGCTGGAGATCGCCACGGTGGTAGGCGCGCTCGTGGGCGCCTCGCTGACCACCGTGCTCCCCACCCGCGCGCTGATCATCCTGTTCGGGCTGGTGCTGCTGGTCTCGGCGTACCTCACCACGCGTCCCCACGCCGAGCACCTGACGGCCGCCCTGCCGCCGGACCCCCTGGCCTCGCGGCTGCGGCTGGATTCGGAGTACCCCACGGCGGGCGGGCCGGTGCGCTATCGCGTGCGCCACGTGCCGGGCGGGTTCGCGCTGATGTGGGTGGCGGGCGTGCTGTCGGGGCTGCTGGGCATCGGCTCGGGCGCCGTCAAGGTGCTGGCGATGGACCAGGTGATGTACCTGCCGTTCAAGGTGTCCACGGCCACCAGCAACTTCATGATCGGCGTCACCGCCGCGGCGAGCGCCGGCATCTACCTGCGCCACGGCTACGTGGACCCGGGCCTCGCGATGCCGGTCATGCTCGGCGTCCTCGCCGGGTCGCTCGTCGGAGCGCGGCTGCTCTTCGGGGCGCGGACCGACCGCCTCAGGCTGCTGTTCGCCGTCGCCCTCGTGGCCGTCGCGGTCGAGATGATCTACAAGGGCGTGGCGGGGGGCCGGTAGCGTGCGCGCTCCGTGGCGGAACGTGAAGGACGCAGACGTCCAGCGCGCCGTGGGCAATCTGCTGCGCGGCGGGGTGCTGCTCGCGGCGGCCGTCGTGCTGGCCGGCGGCGTGGTCTTCCTGTGGCGCCACGGCACGGCGCTGCCGGATTACCGCACCTTCCGCGGCGAGCCGCTCGACCTTCGGGAGCTCGGCGGCATCGTGCGGGACGCGTTC